>NZ_PUQF01000023.1:0-76981 GCF_003331015.1 Enterobacter sp. GER_MD16_1505_Eko_090
CCGGATAGATTCAAGCAAGCCAACTTGTCGTCAAAATCGGTGTTGCAAAAACGGGAGTGACCATAGATTCCGTTTTCCAAGCGGACCCCTTATGCCGCATTTTGTAGACAGTTGCCGCCGCGGCTAGCAGAGCGGGCACGCTGAGGATCATTAAAATACTGTCTGCCTGCCACTGCATGGAAAGAAGCTGGGCGCTGGTCATGGTTCCCGCCACGCCGCCAAAGCGGCCGATGCCCTGCATCCAGGCGATGCCCGTCGCGCGGCACTCGGTAGGGTAAAAGGTGGCGGCCAGGGTCTGCATGCCCGACTGCGCACCGTTCATCGCGATCCCCATCAGGAAGATCAGCCCGCCAAACAGGGCGATATGGTTATGCTCAATGCCCAGTAACAGAATAAGGCCCATCGTCAGGATAAACCCGCCCGCGACCACCCTGTGCGCTTCCCAGCGGTCCATCATCCAGCCTGCGAGCAGAATGCCTGCGGTACCGCCGAAGGTGAACAGCGAAGTCAGCCATGCGGATTCCGCCAGCGCATAGCCCATCCCCTGCATCAGCGTCGGCATCCAGCTCAGCAGGACGTAGTAAATCACCAGCCCCATAAAATAGGTCACCCACAGCATCAGGGTGCCGGGTAGCCAGGGCATGGAAAACAGCTGCGACACGCTCCCTTTTTTAGAGGCGACCTTCTCCTCCGCCAGGAAAAAGCCCGTGACGCCCTCCAGCGTGCTGCGCGAGAACCGGCTGGCGATACGGCGGACCTGCATGATGTCTTTCCCGCGCTGCACCAGAAACTTCACCGACTCCGGTAAAACCAGCGCCAGCAGCAGCGTTAAAATCAGCGGCGCAATTGCCCCGGTCAGCAGCACGCTTCGCCAGCCGTGGTGGGGAATCAGCCAGGACGAGATCGCGCCGCCGCCCGCCGCACCCAGCGGGAAGCCGCAGTACATGGTATTGATCGCCATCGCGCGACAGCGCTGGGGGGCAAACTCGGAGATCAGCGTAATGGCGTTCGGCATGGCGGCACCGAGCCCCAGGCCGGTCAGGAAGCGCCACAGCGTCAGGGTATTCAGACTTTGCGCCCAGGCCGTCCCCAGGCTCGCAAGGCCGAAGAACAGGCACGAAAAGACCAGCACGCGCTTGCGCCCCATCCGGTCCGATACCGGACCGGCAATCAGCGCGCCCAGCGACAGCCCCAGCAGCGCGGCGCTCAGCACCGGCCCCAGATCCTGTTTGTGTATCCCCCATTCTGCCGACAGCGTAGGCGCGATGTAGCCCATCGCCGCCGTATCAAAGCCATCGATCGCCAGAACCAGAAAGCCCAGCACAATGAGCAGCCAGTGAAACCCTGAAAAGCGGCTGTCGTCGATCACCTGCTGAATATCCACCTTACCTGAATAGGTCATACGCTCCCCTCTGATGTGTGTTGTTTTTGTGTTCTTGTCTTTGCTTGTCTATACAATTGCGGGCGACAGGTAGATGTCAAATTTTCTTATCCAATATGTTATCTGGATGTTATTTTTGGCATAAAAAAGCGCCCGAGGGGGAGATCGGACGCGTGAGAAGAGGTGTTAACGAGGGATAATTCAGGCCGCGTTTCCCTGAGCAAGCGGAGCCAGCGCGGCCGGTAATTTGCTTAACTCCTGAACCAGAGAATCCCTGCTGATTTCGCTAATCGTTTTTGCACCGGTCAGCGTCATCGCTACCTTCATCTCTTTTTCGATCAGGTTAAGCAGATTCGCCACGCCCGCCTGGCCCGCGGTCGCCAGGGCGTACAGATACGCGCGCCCCAGCAGCACGCTGTCGGCACCCAGTGCAATCATGCGCACCACGTCCAGCCCGTTGCGGATCCCGCTGTCGGCCAGGATGGCAATATCGCCTTTCACCGCATCGGCAATGGCCGGCAGGGCGCGGGCGGAGGAGAGCACCCCGTCGAGCTGGCGGCCGCCGTGGTTAGAAACCACAATCCCGTCTGCGCCAAAGCGGACCGCATCGCGGGCATCTTCCGGGTCGAGGATCCCCTTGATCACCATCGGGCCGTCCCAGAATTCGCGGATCCACTCCAGGTCTTTCCAGGAGATGGACGGATCGAAGTTGTTCGCCAGCCAGCCGATGTAATCCTCCAGCCCGGTGGGTTTACCCAGATACGCCGAGATATTCCCCAGATCGTGTGGACGACCGTTCAGGCCGACGTCCCACGCCCACTGTGGATGCGTTACCGCCTGCCAGTAGCGGCGGAGCGCCGCATTTGGGCCGCTCATGCCGGAGTGCGCATCGCGGTAGCGCGCGCCGGGGGTCGGCATATCAACGGTAAAGACCAGCGTGGAGCAGCCCGCCGCTTTGGCGCGCTCCAGCGCGTTACGCATAAAGCCGCGATCGCGCAGGACGTACAGCTGGAACCACATTGGCCGCTTGATGGTCGGGGCGACCTCTTCAATCGGACAAACCGAGACGGTAGAGAGGGTAAACGGGATGCCTTTAGCATCCGCCGCGGCGGCGGCCTGCACTTCACCACGGCGGGCGTACATGCCGCATAAGCCGACAGGCGCGAGCGCGACCGGCATGGAGAGCGTTTCGTTGAACAGTTTCGTCTCAAGGCTGAGGTCAGACATATTCTTCAGCACGCGCTGGCGCAGCGCCACCTCCGACAGGTCTTCCACGTTGCGGCGCAGGGTGTATTCGGCATACGCCCCTCCGTCAATGTAGTGGAACAGGAACGGGGGCAAAATGCGCTGCGCCGCGGCGCGATAGTCACTGGCTGCTGAAATAATCATGCTTTGTTCTCCCTGGAAATATCACTGTCGCCAGGCAGACGGGTAATACGCGCCTGTCGGGCCTGGTCTTCATCGAATCGTTTAATCGTGGTGTGCACGAAACCGAGATGCGCCATCATCGCTTTGCGTGCGGCCTCGGCATCACCGGCCAGAATGGCGTTGAGCACCGCCTCGTGTTGTTCGGTCAGCTGGGCAAACACCGGCGGAACCAGATACATCCGCTGGCGGCTCTGCTTCACGGAGGATTGCAGCAGGTCGAAGAACCCGCGCATGGTCTGGAGCAGCACCACGTTGTGCGACGCCTCGGCAATCGCCAGGTGAAAGCGCACGTCCGCCTGGGAGGCGATATCCGGGTCGCGGCTTTGCGTGGCCTCAAAGCAGGCGATGAGTTTCTCTTTGTCGGCGTCGGTTGCCCGCATGGCCGCGTGCCAGGCGGAACTGGTTTCGATGGCGTGACGCGCTTCAAGGATGTCGAAGCTGTAGTCCGGGTCGTTCTCCATCAGCGTTTTCAGCGGCTGAACGATGTTTTGCTCGGACCAGTCGTCATGCTGCCAGCGTACAAAGGTGCCGCCGCCGCGACGGCTTACCAGCACCCCTTCGCTGACCAGCGTTGCCAGCGCCTCGCGCAGTGAATTGCGCGACACGCCAAGCTGGGCGGCGAGCTGGCGTTCGGCGGGCAACTTCATGCCCGCTTCCAGCTGTTGTTCTTCAATCAGCGCCCGCACGCGAGAGGCAATCTCGTCGGACAGGCGTCTGGGCATCACTATCATGGGATCATCCAGGTTAAGACATAGGCCTGCAGGGTGGTGATCACCCCGACCATGCAGGTGAATATCAGGCTGTGTTTCACGGTAAAGCGGAACAGATCCGACTCTTTACCGACCAGTCCCACCGCCGCACAGGCAATGGCGATGGACTGCGGGGAGATCATTTTCCCGGTCACGCCGCCCGTCGTGTTTGCGGCCACCAGCAGGACGTCCGACACGCCAATCTGCTGGGCCGCCGTGGCCTGCAGTGCGGCAAACAGGGCGTTAGACGAGGTATCGGAACCGGTCAGGAACACCCCCAGCCAGCCGAGGAACGGCGAGAAGAAGGTGAAGGCGTGGCTGGTATGGGCCAGCGCCAGTGCCAGCGTCGACGACAGGCCGGAGTAGTTCGAGATAAACGCGAACGCCAGCACCATGCCGATGGAGTAAATCGGCAGCATCAGCTCTTTAACGGTCGCCGCAAAGGTCTGTACCGCCGCCGCAGGCTTCATGCGCAGCCACACCACGGAAAGAATAGCGGCAAACAGGATGGCGGTCCCGGTGGCGGAGAACCAGTCGAATTTATAGACCGCGGCATACGGCGTGGCGGCGTGCACCACCGGCGGCATACGGGCGACCATCTTGTCGAGGAACGGCACCGAAACGTTAATGACCATGTCGTACAGCGCGCCGCCCGGGGCGAACAGGGCTTTAAACGGCGGGATGCTCCACAGCGTAACCGTGGCGGTCAGGAACAGGAACGGCGACCAGGCGCGGATCACCTGGCCTGCGGTGTAGCCGGTGCGGGCCAGCGTTTGATCGACCTGCGAAGCGCCCATGTCGGCGAAGCGGAAAATACGGATCGGCTGCCAGCGTTTCAGGAACAGCGTCAGGCAGACCAGCGACACCAGCGAAGAGATGATGTCCGGCAGCTCCGGGCCAAGGAAGTTCGAGCTGAGGTACTGGGCAATCGCGAACGAACCGCCCGCCACCATCACCGCAGGCCAGGTCTCCTTCACGCCGCGCCAGCCGTCCATAATCGCCATGATCCAGAAGAGGACGATAATGGTCAGGAACGGCAGCTGGCGGCCAACCATCTGGCCAATCTCAAAGCTGTCCAGACCGGTCACCTGGCCCGCGACCAGAATCGGAATACCCATCGCGCCAAACGCCACCGGCGCGGTGTTCACAATCAGGCACAGGCCCGCGGCATACAGCGGGTTAAAGCCCAGCCCCACCAGCAGCGCGGCGGTGATCGCCACCGGTGCGCCAAAGCCTGCCGCGCCTTCCAGAAACGCCCCAAAGGAGAAGCCGACAATCAGCATCTGCAGGCGCTGGTCCGGCGTGATGGAGAGAATCGACGAGCGGATGATGTCGAACTGCCCGGTTTTCACCGAGATTTTATAGACGAAGACCGCCGCGATGATGATCCACGCAATCGGCCACAGGCCGTAGAAGAAACCGTAAACGACGGAGGCCAACGCGCGATCGACCGGCATCTTGTAGAAGAACAGCGCCACCAGCAGGGCGATGGCGACGGTGTACGTCGCGGCAAGGTAGCCCTTCAGCTTGAGCTTAATCAGCGCAAAGAAGAAGAACAGGATCGGCAGCGATGCGATCAGGCTCGATAGCCAGATATTTCCGGCCGGGTCGTAGTTTTGTTGCCAGAGGCTCATGCAGGTCTCCTGGGGACCGGACAGCCTGCGCTGCGGGTGAGTCTCCGCTCATCTCTGCGTCACAGTCTGTGTAAAAGTGGTCCTGCCAATGTTGTGTTGTAGGGTTAATGACAATGAATGGTTAACCAGATGTTATGAGCTGGCAATGGTTTTGTGAGCGGAAATAATGGAATTGTGAACCGGGGGAGGATTGATTGCGCTATTGGTTGGACCAATTCACGCGAAGGGGAAAAGAGTAGGCCGGGTAAGCGCAGCGCCACCCGGCATGAAATCAGAACGCCGTCTTACAAAAACCCGTCATCTCTTTCAGGCCCATTTCGCGGCCAAGCTCGGTCATCGGGTGAACCACCACCAGACCACGGACGCTTTTCTTCAGCTTGCCCATGTCGGCCTGCTCTTTTTTGGTGATCGCACGGCGGTGCGGCATGTTCATCAGCTTCTGCGCTTCTTTGCTCAGCTTCTGGCCTTTGACCTCGCGCAGGCGCTCAATCTCCGCTTCCAGCTTTGCGGTCTCTTTTTCAAGCTCGGCATATTTCTCGGCGGAATCGACCAGCGACAGGCCCGCCATCTGGTGGCGGATCAGATCCAGGCGGTCGCTCAGGCGTTTAATTTCGTTCTTTTCGACTTCTTTCATGACAAATAACTCTGAAAACGGGGAATTTACAGGGAAGGATACACCAATGTGAGCAGGCTTACTTCTGAAACGCTTTTTTTAAGCTGATTCGGGAAATCAGCTCAGTCAGGGAAAGGACCATCGTAGAACGGACAACCTGTTGATAACGCAGCTTTTGCATCGCGTAGAGTTCCGGGTCGCTGTTATCAAACTGCGGTGCCGGAGGGAGCGCGGTGACGCAGTGCAGCTCGCCGAACGGCCCCAGGATCTCATCGTCGGTAAAGGTGTATTCGTTACCGTCATGGTTGAGCTCTTCGCGCAGCGCCATTAACAGCTCCGCATCTTCATACTCTTGTCGGTTCAGCACGCCAAGACCATAAATCAGCTTCAGACGCACGGATAAATCGCCCAGCGGTCCGTCTCCGTCCAGTAACGGTTCTACAGCATATTTTACCGCGTAGTCGTCTTTGCGAAACACCTGAAGCACCAGGATATTCACCGCCTCGGTTAACAGCTCGACGGCGGCAATCAGGAAACTTCGTACGGTTTTGCCAGCATTCAGACGCTCAAGCACACGATTTTCAAAGGCCTGGGTTTGTTCCATTATTGCCTGCATATCTGACAATCTGTAATCAGGGCGCAGGATTACCTGCGCCGCATTCTGCATCATTTGGTTGCGTTGTATGCGTTAACCGCCTCCACAACCACGTCGCTGTTGGCGTCCAGACCGGAAATCTGCGCCAGCGCAGCCTGCGCGCCTTTGTTATCAATCAGCTGAGCCAGTTCCTGCGCCTGTGGATCCTGCTCGCTGCGGTAGTGCATCGCGGCGGCAATCCCTTTCACCAGGTTGGCGTGCGGCAGACCGTATTCCAGCGTGCCCAGCAGCGGCTTAATCAGGCGGTCGCCCGCGCTCAGCTTACGCAGCGGCTGACGGCCCACGCGCTCAACGTCATCTTTCAGATACGGGTTTTCAAAGCGACCGAGGATTTTCTGGATGTATGCTGCGTGTTTCTCAGCATCAAAACCGTAGCGTTTGATCAGCACCGCGCCGCTCTCTTCCATTGCCCCTTTTACCACCGCGCGGATCTTCTCATCGAGGATCGCATCACGAATGGTCTGATGACCGGCCAATTTTCCGAGGTACGCGGTTATAGCATGCCCGGTGTTCAGCGTGAAGAGTTTGCGTTCGACAAATGCCATCAGGTTATCGGTTAATTCCATTCCCGGAATAGTAGGCAAGTCGCCTTTAAACTGGGTTTTATCAACGATCCACTCGCTGAAGGTTTCCACGGTCACTTCCAGCGGGTCGTTGGTCGCGGATTCGGAAGGCGGAACGATACGGTCCACGGCGGAATCCACAAACCCGACGTGCGCTTCCACCCAGGCTTTGTCTTCATCTGCCACAGCGTTGAGAACGTGGCCTTTCAGCTGCGTGGTGCCGCGCACCATGTTTTCACAGGCGATGATGTTCAGCGGGGTGTCGATACCCTGAGCTTTACGTTTTGCCAGGCCTTTCGCGACCGCAGGGGCGATGCGCTCAAGCACAACCGGGCCCACGGCGGTGGTGACCAGATCGACGCTGGCGATAAGATCAATAACGTCGTCGCCGATGCTGCTGACCGCGTTGACGCCAGATACTGTCTCAACCTGCTCGTTTTCGCCCACCACATGGACCTGATAGCTATGACGGGCATTCAGGGCATCCAGGACGACCTGATTCACATCGGCGAATGTCAGGGTAATGCCCGCGTCTGCCAGCAGTTTACCGATAAAACCACGACCGATATTACCTGCGCCAAAATGTAATGCTTTCATAGTGTTAACCTTCATCAATGTTTTTACCCGAGAGGGCTGGGGTGAGGAACGTTTTCCCCTCACCCTAGCCCTCTCCCCGGGGGGAGAGGGAGGAGTACCGTTATTTGTTAAGCAGAGCCAGAACTTCTTCAACGCTGGTGGTGTTGGCCAGACGCTCAATGACGGACTCATCATCCAGCGCGTTGGTCAGGCTGGTAATCACCTGAATGTGCTCGTTGTTGCGAGCGGCGATACCAATCACCAGACGGGCGATGTCGTCTTCTTCTTCACCGAAGCGAACGCCCTGCGGGTACTGACAGAATACGACGCCGGTTTTCAGGACGCGATCTTTCGCTTCAACCGTACCGTGCGGCACCGCGATGGATTCGCCCAGATAGGTCGGGGTCAGTTTTTCGCGTTCCAGCATCGCGTCGACATATTCAGGCTGAACGTAGCCGCCTTTCACCAGCTGCTCACCGGCAAAGCGAATCGCGTCTTCTTTAGTGGCCGCGGTACGACCGAGGAAGATGTTTTCCGCACCCAGCTTAAACAGGTGGGCGTTGCTCTCGTCAAAGCTGTCCTGCAGGCTGGAGCGCACTTTCACTTCGTTGTCTTCGTGACGCTGCGCGGCAACCAGACGTTCGGTCAGGCTGGTATACAGGCCGCTGTCGAGGAAGTTGGTCAGCGAAATGTGCTGTGCCTGTGGTACCTGACGCATGGCGCGTTCGGTCAGATCGCGGTGCGTGATAACCAGGTCAACATCCGGCGGCAGGCTGTTAATGGCGCTGTTGGTCACGGAGATGTTGGTCAGGCCCGCATCCTGCACTTTCTTACGCAGCACGCCTGCACCCATTGCGCTGGAACCCATACCGGCGTCGCAGGCAACGATGATTTTACGCACGTGGCTCAGGTCGTTAGAGACATCACCGGCTGCCAGTGGCGTCGCGCCTTTGGATTCGGCTTTCATGTCGTGCATACGACGGGTTGCGGCTTCGATGTCATCATCTTCTTTCACCTTGCTGGTTTTCAGCAGGATAGAAGAGACCACGAAGGAGACGGCCATTGCCGCAAAGATAGCCGCGAGGTTCGCGAAGTAAGCGCCTTTTGGCGTCATCGCCAGTACCGCCAGGATAGAACCCGGAGAGGCCGGAGAAACCAGACCGCCGCCCAGCACGCTCAGCGTGAACACGCCGGTCATACCGCCGAGGATAACGGCCAGGATCAGACGTGGGTTCATCAGCACGTAAGGGAAGTAAATTTCGTGGATACCGCCCAGGAAGTGGATGATCGCCGCACCGCCAGCAGACTGTTTTGCGCTGCCACGGCCAAAGAAAATGTACGCCAGCAGAACGCCCATACCTGGACCCGGGTTGGCTTCAATCAGGAAGAAGATGGACTTGCCGAGATCGTGAGACTGCTGGATACCCAGCGGCGAGAAGATGCCGTGGTTGATGGCGTTGTTAAGGAACAGGATTTTCGCCGGTTCAACAAAGATAGACGCCAGCGGCAGCATCTCGTGCGCCACCATGAAGTTAACGCCTGCCGCCAGAATTTTAGACAGCACTTCAACCGCAGGGCCAATGCCGAGGAACGCCAGAATGGCGAGGATCATCCCGATGATGCCCGCAGAGAAGTTGTTCACCAGCATTTCGAAGCCGGATTTGATCTTACCATCAACCCAGACGTCGAACTTCTTAATCGCCCAGCCGCCCAGAGGACCGGCAATCATCGCACCGAGGAACATCGGCATATCCGCACCGACGATAACACCCATGGTTGTGATGGCACCCACGACGCCACCACGGTCACCGCCCACCAGACGACCCCCGGTGAAACCGATGAGCAGCGGCAGGAGATAGGTAATCATTGGGCCAACAAGTTTCGCCAGCGTTTCGTTAGGCAACCACCCTGTCGGAATGAACAATGCAGTGATGATACCCCACGCGATAAACGCGCCGATATTTGGCATCACCATGTTGCTGAGGAAACGACCAAAGCTTTGAACTTTGATCTTGAAATCGGATGACATAAAACACCCCTTCTTCTGTTTACGCTTAGGCTTATGGCCCGAGGTTTATTGTTAATGAGGCGGCAGAGGTAGCCGGGCCCTGTTCTGATGCTGTGAAATCTGGCACTGAATCGTTCAACTGTCCAGACAGGGAAAATTTATGTGATGCGTGTCACGTAAAGGCAGGGGGTAGGGATGTCAATGAAGTGATCTCAATCACAAAATAAGTGGGCAAAAAAAATACGATGGCGATAAAAAAAGCAAAATCCACCCCTTTGTGTGATTACCGTCACGTTTTGTTATGGCGTGTTTGTTTCTGGATTGTGACTGATTTCACAAAATATTTTTATGCAGATTTCTCCGGCTGTGATCGGCGGCAAACTCTGCTTCGCGTTTCAGCGCCAGGATGATATGGCACGACACGATAAGCTAAAAAACCACTTTTGATGTGTGGTATGGCGAAAAGTTAAAACGTGGATTACGCTCATATTGTAAGGTTAAGTCTATTATTATTCAGGATATATTTTGACACGCTTATAAACTTGCATGGAGATATTATAAAAACTCATACTCCCCGGCTCGGAAATAGTAAGCACATCCCCGTGTTTATAAAAAAATTAATTAGGTTGCGTACCGTTTTATTAATTTAATGAGTTGACGTTGTTTAAGTGAGGAGAATATGTTTCTCAACTATTTTGCGCTGGGCGTATTGATTTTTGTATTTCTGGTTCTCTTTTACGGAATCATCGCCATCCATGATATTCCTTATAATATGGCCAAAAAGCGTAACCATCCGCATGCCGATGCCATTCATACGGCAGGCTGGATTAGCCTGTTTACACTCCATGCCATCTGGCCATTCCTGTGGATTTGGGCCACGCTGTACCGCGAAGATCGCGGCTGGGGCATGCAAAACCACATCACAAAGCCTGATGAAGTTCCGGGCATGGATGCGCTGGCCAAACGCGTGGCGGAACTCGAACAAAAGCTGGCTGCAGTACAGCCCACTGCTGATAAGAACACGCTGGAGCGCTAATCATGGATCTGTTGATTATTTTGACCTACGTGGCATTTGCCTGGGCCATTTTTAAAATATTCCGAATTCCGGTCAACCAGTGGACGCTTGCCACCGCAACATTAGGCGGCGTATTTATTGTTGCCGGTCTTATTCTGTTAATGAACTATAACCATCCGTATACCTTTACGGCGCAAAAAGCGGTTATTTCTATTCCAATCACGCCGCAGGTGACCGGTGTGGTCAGTGAAGTCACGGATAAAAATAACCAGCTTATTAAAAAAGGCGAAGTGTTATTTAAACTGGATCCTGGCCGCTACCAGGCGCGCGTCGACAGACTCCAGGCCGACCTGGTAACCGCGACGCACAATATCGATAACCTGAAAGCGCAGCTGTCGGAAGCGGTTGCCAATACCACACGCGTCTCCGCTGAGCGCGATCGCCTCTATAAAGATTATCAGCGCTACCTGAAAGGCAGCCAGGCGAAGGTGAATCCTTTCTCTGAAAGCGATATTGATAACGCGCGGCAAAACTATCTGGCACAGGATGCCATGGTGAAAGGCTCCGTGGCTGAGCAGGTGCAGATTCAAAGCCAGTTAGACAGCATGGTGAACGGCGAGCAGTCACAGATTGCTTCGTTACGTGCCCAGCTTGCCGAAGCCAAATATAACCTGGACCAGACCGTAGTGCGTGCGCCGAGCGATGGTTACATCACCCAGGTGCTGATCCGTCCGGGGACCTATGCCGCCGCGCTGCCTCTGCGTCCGGTAATGGTCTTCATTCCTGAACAGAAGCGTCAGATTGTGGCCCAGTTCCGCCAGAACTCGCTGCTGCGTCTGAAACCGGGCGATGAAGCGGAAGTGGTGTTTAACGCCCTGCCGGGCCAGGTATTCTCCGGGAAGCTCACCGCAATTCTGCCGGTGGTGCCGGGGGGAACCTATCAGGCGCAGGGTGCGCTCCAGTCGCTGACGGTCACGCCGGGCACGGATGGCGTGCAGGCCATCATCGAGCTGAGCCCTGACGCTGAAGTCGATGCCCTGCCGGACGGTATCTATGCCCAGGTGGCGGTCTATTCGGACCACTTCGCCCACGTCTCGGTCATGCGTAAAGTACTGCTGCGTATGACCAGCTGGATGCACTACCTCTACCTCGATCACTAATCCTTCCAGGGCAGGAATGCGACATGCAGACCTGCCCTTTTTTCATCGCTTGATCCATACTGACTTTTTTCCGGCATTAAGGATCAGGCAATGAAACTCATCGGCAGCTACACCAGTCCCTTCGTGCGAAAAATCTCGATTCTCCTGCTGGAGAAGGGGATTGAATTTGAATTTGTGAATGAACAGCCTTACAACGCGGAAAACGGCGTTGCGCAGTACAACCCGCTGGGAAAAGTCCCGGCGCTGGTTACGGACGAGGGCGAGTACTGGTTCGATTCCCCAATAATTGCCGAGTACATTGAGCTGCTGGGCGTTGCCCCGGCTATGCTGCCTGCTGACCCAAAAGCGGCGCTGGCGGTGAAGCAGGTCGAAGCCCTGGCCGACGGTATTATGGATGCGGCATTAACCTCCGTACGGGAACAGGCAAGGCCCGCTGCCCAGCAGTCGGAAACGGAACTGTTACGCCAGCGGGAAAAAATCAGCCGCAGCCTGGACAGGTGTGAACAGCTTATCCGGGAGGGAAAGATCGACACCGACAGCCTGAACCTGGGAACCATCGCCATCGTCTGCGCGATTGGTTATCTCAACTTCCGCCACGTCTCCCCGGGCTGGTGCGTCGACCGTCCGCTGCTGGTGAAGCTTGCAGACACGCTGTTTAGCCGCGAGAGCTTTGCCCGTACCGAACCACCAAAGGCTTGACGCGGGTTATAACACTTCGCCGTCGGAGGCGGTACAATCCCCCCACATGTTAACTCCCTCTCCCGTCGGGAGGGGGGAAGATATTTACTCGCCAGGCGCCTTCATGACTACTCATCATTCGCTGTACAGCCAGATCCCCGCTACCGACCGTCTTCTTCGCGAACCCCGCATTCATGCCGTTGCTGAGCGTTTCGGCCATACCGCGACGGTGGAAATGTTACGCCTGCTTCAGGACGAAGCCCGCTGCGCGATTCAGGCAGAAAACGCCTTGCCCGCCTGGTGTAGCGCGTGGGAGCAGGAAGTTGAACAGCGGCTGGATGAGAAGGCGCAAAGCGCATTACGCCCGGTGATAAACCTGACCGGAACCGTGCTTCATACCAACCTGGGGCGCGCGCAGCAGGCGGAAGAGGCCGTTGCCGCGGTCGTGCAGGCCATGCAAGCGCCCGTAACGCTGGAGTACGATCTGGACGGCGCCGGACGCGGGCACCGCGACCGCGCGCTGGCGGAGCTGCTGTGCCAGCTGACCGGCGCGGAAGATGCCTGCATTGTGAATAATAACGCCGCAGCGGTGCTGCTGATGCTGGCGGCCACCGCCAGCGGCAAAGAGGTGGTGGTGTCCCGCGGCGAGCTGGTGGAGATTGGCGGGGCATTTCGCATCCCGGACGTGATGCGCCAGGCGGGCTGTACGCTGCATGAGGTGGGCACCACCAATCGTACCCATGCGAAAGACTATCGCGCGGCGGTGAATGAAAATACCGCCCTGCTGATGAAGGTCCACACCAGCAATTACCATATTGAAGGCTTCACCAAAACGGTTGAAGAGGCGGAGCTGGCGGCGATTGGGCGCGAACTGAATATACCGGTGATTGCCGATCTCGGCAGCGGTTCGCTGGTGGATCTGAGCCTGTACGGGCTGCCAAAAGAGCCGATGCCGCAAGAGATGATTGCGGCGGGCGTTAGCCTGGTCAGCTTTTCCGGCGACAAACTGCTGGGCGGGCCGCAGGCCGGGATTATCGTCGGCAAGCGCGAGCTGATTGCGCAGCTGCAGCAGCATCCGCTCAAGCGCGCCCTGCGCGCCGATAAAATGACGCTTGCCGCGCTGGAGGCGACGCTGCGGCTCTATCTCCATCCGGAAAAACTGGCTGAGCGCCTGCCCACGCTGCGCCTGTTAAGCCGGGATGCCGCCTCGATTCGCGCCCAGGCCGAGTTACTGCTGCCGCGCGTCGCCCCGCACTACCCCGATTTTGACGTTCGCATTGAGCCCTGCCAGTCGCAGATTGGCAGCGGTTCGCTGCCGGTGGACAGGCTGCCGAGTGAGGCGCTGACGTTCACGCCGCGTGACGGGCGCGGTAGCCATCTTGACGCCCTGTCGTCACGCTGGCGTGGCCTGCCGACGCCGGTTATCGGGCGGATTTACGACGGCCGAATGTGGCTGGATCTGCGCTGCCTTGAAGATGAAGAGCGATTTCTGGAGATGTTGTTGAAATGATTATTGCCACCGCCGGTCACGTTGACCACGGAAAAACCACGTTACTGCAGGCGATTACCGGCGTAAATGCCGATCGCCTGCCGGAAGAGAAAAAGCGCGGCATGACCATCGATCTGGGCTATGCCTACTGGCCCCAGCCTGATGGCCGCGTGCTGGGCTTTATTGATGTGCCGGGGCATGAAAAGTTTCTGTCTAACATGCTGGCGGGCGTGGGCGGCATCGATCATGCCCTGCTGGTGGTGGCCTGCGATGACGGCGTGATGGCGCAAACCCGCGAGCACCTGGCGATCCTGCAGCTAACCGGCAACCCGCAGCTGACCGTGGCGCTGACCAAAGCCGATCGCGTGGATGACGCGCGCGTCAGCGAGGTGCGCGAAACGGTCCAGGCGACCCTGCGGGAGTATGGCTTTGCCGACGCATCGCTTTTTGTCACCGTGGCGACAGAAGGGCGTGGTATCGACGAACTTCGCCACCATTTACAGCACCTTTCATCACGCGCTCACGCCAGCCATCACCGCTTTCGTCTGGCGATCGACCGGGCCTTTACCGTAAAAGGTGCGGGGCTGGTCGTAACCGGCACCGCGCTGAGCGGTGAAGTCAGCGTGGGAGATACCCTCTGGCTGACGGGCGTGAATAAACCGATGCGCGTGCGCGGACTGCATGCACAAAACCAGCCCGCTGACCGTGCCCACGCCGGACAACGTATCGCGCTGAACATTGCCGGGGATGCGGAAAAAGAGCAGCTGAACCGCGGAGACTGGCTGCTGGCCGATGCTCCACCGGAACCGTCTGAACGCGTGATTGTCTCCCTGCAGACACACATACCGTTGACCCAATGGCAGCCGCTGCATATTCACCACGCGGCCAGCCATATCACCGGGCGCGTGTCGCTGCTGGAAAACGACCTTGCCGAGCTGGTATTCGATTCGCCGCTCTGGCTGGCAGACAACGATCGTCTGGTACTGCGTGACATTTCTGCAAGGGAAACGCTGGCGGGGGCGCGCGTGGTGGCGCTTAACCCACCTCGACGCGGCAAGCGTAAGCCGGAATATCTGCAGTGGCTGGCCGCGCTGGCGCAGGCCAAAGAGGATAACGCCGCGCTGCGGGTGCACCTCGATCGCGGGGCGGTGAGTCTGCGTGATTTTGCATGGGCACGCCAGCTGAGCGGGGAAGGCTTACGCCAGCTGACCCAGGAGCCGGGCTTTATACAGGCCGGAGACAGCCTGCTCAATGCCCCGGTTGCTGCGCAATGGCAGCGTAAGATACTGAACACGCTTGCGACTTACCACGAACAGCATCAGGACGAGCCAGGCCCGGGCCGTGAGCGTCTGCGACGCATGGCGCTGCCGATGGAAGACGATGCGCTGGTGCTGCTGCTGATCGAAAACATGCGCGAAAGCGGGGTGATTAAAAGCCACCACGGCTGGCTGCACCTGCCGGATCACAAGGCCGGGTTCACCGCAGATCAGGAGGCGATATGGCAAAAAGTAGCCCCGCTGTTTGGCGATGAGCCGTGGTGGGTTCGGGATCTGGCTCGCGAAACCAACACCGACGAGCAGGTGATGCGCCAGGTATTGCGCCATGCGGCGCAGCAGGGGCTAATCGTCGCGATCGTGAAAGATCGTTACTACCGTAACGATCGCATTGTGGCGTTTGCCAACCTGATCCGCGAGCTGGATCAGGCGCGCGGCTCGACCTGCGCAGCGGATTTCCGCGATCGGTTGAACGTGGGCCGTAAGCTGGCGATCCAGATCCTGGAGTATTTCAACCGCATCGGCTTTACCCGCCGTCGCGGTAACGATCATCTGTTGCGCGATTCGTTATTATTTCCTGAAACTCCGTGACCTCCGTCGTAAACACCGTTACCGGCTGGCGAGAAAATCGCCAGCCGGAACTACCCTTGTTGTACACCAACAGCAAGGAGACGGACATGACAAACAATCCTCCCTCATCGCGTATCCAGCCCGGCGAGTATGGTTTTCCCCTCAAGCTGAAGCCCCGTTATGACAACTTTATTGGCGGCGACTGGGTCGCTCCCGTCGACGGCGAATACTATTCCAACCTGACCCCGGTTACCGGCCAGCCGCTGTGCGAGATTGCCAGCTCCGGTAAGCGTGATATCGACCTGGCGCTGGATGCGGCGCACAAAGCGAAAGAGAAATGGGCTCACACCTCCGTGCAGGACCGGGCGGCGATCCTGTTCAAAATCGCCGACCGGATGGAGCAGAATCTGGAGCTGCTGGCGACGGCGGAAACCTGGGATAACGGCAAGCCGATCCGGGAAACGATGGCGGCTGACGTGCCGCTGGCTATCGACCACTTCCGCTATTTTGCCTCCTGTATTCGCGCGCAGGAGGGCGGGATCAGCGAAGTTGACAGCGACACCGTGGCGTATCACTTCCACGAACCGCTGGGGGTAGTAGGCCAAATTATTCCGTGGAACTTCCCGCTGCTGATGGCGAGCTGGAAAATGGCGCCCGCGCTGGCGGCCGGAAACTGTATTGTGCTCAAACCGGCGCGTCTGACCCCGCTCTCGGTCCTGCTGCTGATGGAAATCGTTGGCGATCTGCTGCCGCCGGGCGTGATTAACGTGGTCAACGGTGCGGGCGGTGAGATAGGGGAATATCTGGCCACCTCAAAACGGATTGCCAAAGTGGCGTTTACCGGGTCGACGGAGGTGGGCCAGCAGATCATGCAGTACGCCACGCAAAACATCATTCCGGTGACCCTCGAGCTGGGCGGGAAATCCCCGAACATCTTCTTCGAGGACGTGATGGAGGAAGAGGATGCCTTCTTCGATAAAGCCCTGGAAGGGTTTGCGCTGTTTGCGTTTAACCAGGGCGAAGTCTGCACCTGCCCAAGCCGCGCGCTGGTGCAGGAATCCATCTACGAGCGCTTTATGGAGCGGGCCATTCGCCGCGTCGAGTCTATCCGCAGCGGTAACCCGCTCGATAATGTCACCCAGATGGGGGCGCAGGTCTCGCATGGACAGCTGGAAACGATCCTCAACTACATCGACATCGGCAAGAAGGAGGGGGCGGATATTCTCACCGGCGGACGCCGTAAGGTGCTCGGAGGGGATCTGCAGGACGGGTATTACCTTGAGCCGACGATCCTGTTCGGGCAGAACACCATGCGCGTTTTCCAGGAGGAAATCTTCGGACCGGTGCTGGCCGTGACCACCTTTAAAACGATGGAGGAGGCGCTGGCGATTGCCAACGACACGCCGTATGGCCTGGGGGCAGGCGTCTGGAGCCGCAACGGTAATCTGGCCTATAAAATGGGCCGCGGCATTCAGGCCGGGCGCGTCTGGACCAACTGCTATCACGCCTATCCGGCACACGCGGCATTTGGCGGTTATAAGCAGTCGGGCATCGGGCGTGAAACCCACAAGATGATGCTGGAGCATTACCAACAGACCAAATGTCTGCTGGTCAGCTATTCCGATAAGCCACTGGGGCTGTTCTAGTCGCCCAGCTCAGGCCGTCCGTGGGCGGCCTGAGCGATTTGCTGGCGCAGGCAGTTCAGTACGCCATCCAGAACGTATTGCACGCGCCAGGGCTGGTATTCGCGTTTGCGGAAGATGGCGGTCAGGTCGAGCCACCACTCTTCCTGATGCGGGAAGCAGGGGACGAGCATGCCTTTCGTTAATTCTTTTTTCAGGCTCTCTTTTGGCGCAAAAACAATCCCAAGATTATTTCTTGCCAGCTCCAGGGCCGTCTGCGTATTGTCGCAAATATAATTACCGGTCACCCGGTAGTCATGCACGTCATCGCTGCCGTGCACGCGGAAACGCCAGATGTTGGCTTCATCGACCAGCATGGAGTCAATGAGAATACAGGAGTGATTAATTAAATCTTCAGGTCCGGTTAAGGGATGTTTATTTAAATATTCTACGGTTGCGAAGGCCGTAACGGAATATTGTGTCAACACGCTGGCAACCAGGCTTTCGTCTTTCGGCTGAGCATAGGTAATTAAAATGTCGCAGTCATCCGGAAAGGTAACGCCTTCTGAAAATTCATTCCGGTCCAGATTGTAGGTTTTCAGGGAGATGCGGATGTCGCCGATGTCTTCTATCTGATGGATCACGTGTCGCGCGAGGTAGGTCACGATACCTGTTGGGGCATAGATCGTCACTTTTCCGCGCTTTTCATGCTTATAATCAGCAATGAAATTAACAAGCTGGCTGTTCTTATCCAGCGTGGCATTCACGTAGGGGAGTAACGCTTCACCAAACTGGGTCAGGGCCAGCTGCCGCGTGGTGCGCTCAAAAACCTTGAGCCCAACCCGCGTTTCAAAATCAGACAGATATTTACTGACGTTGGCCTGCGCCATACCCAGCAGGGCGGCGGCATCACCAATGCTGTGGGTGGCTGCAATGACGGAGATAATTTTTAATTCGCGTGGTTTTAGCTGTAATGTACTCATTATGCACACCCATCTATATGATTTTATATATAATATTATATAAACCGCAGCGTTGCATTGGCAATTTTGTAACCATTATTATGCGCCTCGCTTGTTTGGCATATATATGGATTACATGGAATGACTATTAAATACAATTTACTGATCGCTGCCACGTTATTTGCATCAACGTCTGCCATGGCCGGTGAATTTTCACTTGGTGCGGGGGCTGTATTTAATGAGTCTCCTTACAAAGGCTATAACGAAAATACGACCGCAGTACCGTTGATTAGCTACGAAGGCGATCGTTTCTACGTTCGCCAGACCACGGGCGGATGGATCCTGTGGAAAGATGCAAAAAATGAATTGAGCCTGACCGCAACGTGGATGCCGCTGCATTTCGACCCTGACGATAACGACGATCATCAGATGAAGCAGCTTGATGAGCGTAAAGCATCCGCCTTCCTCGGTGGGGCGTACTACCGCCACGAAAGCTGGGGGTCGCTGAAAGTGGCGGTCTCTGGTGATGCCACGGATGAAAGCGGCGGCGTGATCGGCGAAGTATCGTACTTCCGTCCGATCAAAATGGAGCGCCTGACCCTGACGCCTTCCGTAGGTGTGTTCTACACCGACGAAAGCTATAACGACTACTACTACGGCGTATCCGGCAGCGAGTCTCGCCGCTCCGGACTGGATCAATACACCGCCGGCGACAGCTGGACGCCATACGTTGGTCTGGCGGCTAAATATCAGTTAACCCAGAAGCTGTATCTCAACGCCAGCGCGGTCTACACCGTGTTGCCTGACGACGTGAAGAACAGCCCGATGATCGACCGCGACGACAGCTTCGTGCTGATGACCGGCCTGACCTGGCGTTTCTGATGCGGTAAAGCCGGGTGGCGGCGTTGCCTTACCCGGCCTACGATCGTGCCTGCACTGCTGTTCCTTAAAGCCCATCTCAATGCCCGATCACTGCCCGTAGTAGGCATTCGCCCCGTGCTTACGCAGATAATGCTTGTCGAGCAGCTCCTGCTGCATAACCGGTAGCTGCGGTGCGAGCTGGCGTGAGAACAGGCCCATGTACGCGCACTCTTCCAGCACAACGGCATTGTGGACCGCATCGGCAGCATCTTTACCCCAGGCGAACGGGCCGTGGGAGTGGACCAGCACCGCCGGGATCTGCATCGGGCTGAGATCGCGCTCCTCGAAAGTTTTGATGATCACTTCACCCGTCTGGTATTCGTATTCCTCTGCAATCTCTGCCGTGGTCATCAGGCGCGTGCAGGGAATGGTTCCGTAGAAATAGTCCGCGTGCGTGGTACCCCAGGCCGGTAAATCCAGCCCCGCCTGGGACCAGATAGTGGCGTGGCGCGAATGGGTATGCACGATGCCGCCAATCTCCGGGTAACGACGATACAGCGCAAGATGGGTAGGCGTGTCTGAAGAGGGTTTTTTATTACCCTCGACGACCTGGCCCGTGGCGATATCCACCACCACCATATCCTCCGCCGTCATCACGTCGTATTCCACACCGGACGGTTTAATGATCATCATGCCGCTTTCGCGGTCAACCGCGCTGACGTTGCCCCAGGTAAAGGTCACCAGCTGGTGGGCGGGCAACGCCAGGTTTGCTGCCAGTACCTCGGCTTTAAGTTCGTCTAGCATGTCATGCCTCCTTCCTGCATACGGGCTTCAATCCAGCGGCGCGCCTGGATAATCTCCAGCACCGGCTCTTTTGCTTTTTCGGTCCACATTTCAATCAGAAATGCGCCGCGATAGTTCAGTTGATGCAGCGTGTTAAACACGCCAACGAAATCGACGCAGCCCTCGCCAAACGGCACGTCGCGAAACTGTCCTGGGCTTTGTGCGGTGACGGGTTGGGTATCTTTCAGGTGAATAGCCGCAATGCGGTCAATGCCCAGCGTCAGCTCGGCGGTGACGTCGTTACCCCACGCGCTCAGGTTGCCAACGTCCGGATAAACGCTGAACCACGGTGAGGCGAGCATGTCGTCCCACTTTTTCCATTTGCTGATGGAGTTCATAAACGCGGTGTCCATGATTTCCACCGCCAGCATCACCTGTGCGGCGGCGGCCTGATCCACGGCCCACGCCAGCCCATCGGCAAAGCGCTGTTGCGTCCCCTCGTCATGCGCTTCGTAATAGACGTCATACCCGGCAAGCTGGATGGTGCGAATGCCTAAATCACGCGCCAGCCTGATGGCTTTGCTCATGATCTCACGGGCGCGTTCGCGCACGGTTTCATCGCGGCTGCCAAACGGGAAGCGACGGTGTGCAGACAAGCACATAGAGGGGATCGCCACGCCGGTTTCCAGCATCGCTTCCACCAGAGAGGCGCGCTGCGTGGTGCTCCAGTCGAGGCGTGATAATCGCTCGTCGGTTTCATCGACAGACATCTCGACAAAATCGAACCCGCAGCTTTTCGCCAGTACCAGCCGCTCGGGCCAGGAGAGATCTTTTGGCAGCGCTTTTTCGTAAATACCCAACGGATGCTGACGCATGGTTACGCTCCCCAGATGTCGCGAATGTGCGAATGGAATGCCTGTGCCACCTGCGGCGGATTGGCGGCGCCTGCCAGCGCGCGCCCGGCAATGAAGGCTTTGACGTTGATTTGCTTAAACAGCGGCAGGTCGGCGGGGGTGATACCGCCGGTAATAGAAAGCTGCAAACCGATATCGGAGAGCGCTTTCATTTTTGCGAGATCCTCCTCACCCCACTGCTGGCCGCTCGCCTGTGCGTCACGTCCGCGGTGATAAATGGCCTGCTTCACGCCGATGTGATGCCATGCGCGAGCATCGTCCAGCGTCCAGTGACCAAAGAGCTCCATCTGGATTTCTCCCCCGCGGCGCAGGGCCACCTCGTGGCCGCGTTCAACGGTGGCCAGCGGGGCGGCGCAGATGATGGTCATCCAGTTTGCACCCGCGCCAAATGCCTGCTCTGCCAGGGTTTCTCCGGCATCGGCCACTTTCCAGTCCGCAACGATGATTTTATCCGGGCACTGCTCGCGCAGGGCGCACACGGCGTTTAGCCCTTCGGTCAGGCACAAAATGGTGCCCGCTTCGACGATATCAACGTGATCGGCAAGCAACGCGACATCACGCTGCGCGGCCTGAAGAGAGGTATGGTCGAGCGCCAGCTGCAGTAATGGTCGGCTCATAGGTTGTTCTCCTTAACTCGGGCGTGATAGCCCTGTAGTGCTGAAATCAGTAGCTGATAGCGCTGATACTTGCGCTGATAGGCCTCATGGGCGCGCATGTCAGGCTCAATGACACGAATGTCGTGTCGGAGGGCGCATTGCGCCGCATGGAAATCGGGATACACGCCGGTGCCGACCAGGGCGGCCAGCGCCGCGCCGGAACAGCCGGTCTCTTCCAATTGCGGCAGTTCAATCGCCAGTCCGCTGACGTCCGCGAGCATTTGCATCCATACGTCCGAATGGGTTGGGCCACCCGTCACGCGCAGGGCATGCACGTGGGTAAAGCGCTCGAGCATGCGGTTGAGGTGGGTCATGTGGCAGAACACCACGCCCTCATAAACCGCCTGTAGCAGGTGCGCGCGTGTGTGTAGCGCCTGCATTCCGTAGAAACCGCTGGTCATCTCCAGCCCGGCGTTGCTGCCATAGAGGAACGGCAGGAAATACACATCGCTTTCGGCTTTCGGCAGGCTGGCGACGGCGTGGTTGATCTCGCTGAACGACATGTCGCCCCACTGCGCGGTGAGCCACTCAAGGTTGCCGGACGAGGTCGGGCTGGCTTCGTGAACGATGTACTGCTGCGGATGCACGTAGCGGCCATAAACGTAGGGGAAGGGTTCGTTGCTGCGAAGCGCACTGGCGATCCCGCTGGTGACGGCCCAGGTGCCCATCACGGCGTTCAGCGTATGCTCGTCCTGCAGTCCGGCGCAGAGCGCGGTGGAAACCACATCAAACAGTCCCCCCACGACGGGCGTGCCCGCCGCGAGACCGGTCAGGGCGGCTGCCTGAGCGGTGATTTCCCCGCAGATTTCTGCTGAACCGACAATCGGCGGTAGGGCGCCGTCAATCTCGCTGATCCCGAGCCAGCGCGTAAGCTGCGGGTCGTACTGGCCGGTATTCATGTTGTAGAGATTGGACTCGGAGATGTTGCTCTCTTCACCGCCCTTCACGCCGGTCAGGCACCAGCGCAGATAGTCGTGCGCCATCATCACGCAGCCAATTTGCTGATACCGCTGCGGCTCGTTCTCTTTGACCCAGCGCAGAAGCGAGGCCGGATGCCCGGTCCACAGCGTCTGGCGCGTATGCGGGTAGAGTTTTTCGGGAATGCCGTCCTGCTGCCAGCGCTGCACAATCTCCAGTGCCCGGCGATCGGAGGAGAGGATGGCGTTGCCCAACGGTTGGTCTTGTTTATCGAGCAGAAACAGCCCCTTACCCTGCGCAGAAATGCCGACCCCATTGATCTGGTTGCCGTTTACGCCTGCATTCTTGAGCAACGCGGCGATGGTGGCGTGGCAGTGCTGCCAGAGCTGATGCATATCCCGCTCGGCGTAGCCCGCTCGCGGGCTGAGCGTGGCAACGGAGCGGCGTTCGATACAAACTTCTTTGCCCTGGCGGGTGTATAAACCGGCTTTTAGATAAGTACCGCCACAATCGATACCCAGCCAGAAGGGCTCTTTTTCACTCATCTTCATCTCGCTTAATTGCCGGGTGGCGCTTCGCTTACCCGGCCTACTGTTCGGTTTTCTCCCTCTCCCCGTGGGAGAGGGCTGTGGTGAGGGCATCAGGCCGCACGCTTATGGGGATTTACCGTGGGATTGGGCTCTGCCCCGGCATCGCATTTCGCCGGCAACAGCAGGGCCAGCAGCGACGCCAGCGCGAGTGAAACGGCCAGGCAGTAGACGCCTGCATCTTTGCTGTACAGGGTGATCAGCACGCCAACGGCATACGGGCCGCAGAAGCCACCGAGGTTACCCAGGGCGTTGATCACGCCGCGCGCGCCACCTGCCATTTCGGCGCTAAACAGTCTTGCCGGTATCGTCCAGAACACCCCCGCGGCGGATTGCAGGAAGAAACCACAGCCCACCAGTGCGGCATAGGCCAGCCAGATGTTTGCTTTCAGGGCAACGGAGAGGAACATGCAGAGCGCGAAGCCAATCAACGGCAGGGAGACAAACAGCTTGCGCTTGCCGGTGCGGTCAGAAAGCGAGGAGAACAGGAACATGCCCGCAATGGCGCCGATGTAGGGCAGGATGGCGAGCATCCCCACCTGACCAATGCTGGTGTGCGTCAGCTCCTTCAGAATGGTCGGCAACCAGAGGGTGTAACCGTAAATCCCGGTCTGATAGAAGAAATTCAGGGCGATCAGCTGCCACATGGTTTTGTCAGACAGCACCGCGCTGAGCGAGGCATTTTTCACCTCTTTTCCGGCGATGGCCTGCTGTTCAGCCGCCAGCGTTTGTACCAGATAGTTTTTCTCGGCCGCTGAGATCCAGCGGGCTTCCTGCGGACGGTCGTACACGGTGAACGCCCACAGCACCAGCACAACGACGGACATCAGACCTTCAATGATGAACAGCCAGCGCCAGTCAAGTGCGGTAATAATCCATCCCGACAGCGGGGCGGTAATTATCCCGGCGATGGGTACGAACATGATCACAATTGCGTTGGCGCGACCGCGTTCGGCATCCGGGAACCAGTTGCTGATCATGGTGAGCACAACGGGTAGCATCCCGCCTTCCGCCACGCCGAGTAAGAAGCGCAGCACCAGCAGCTGGTACTGATTCGTCACGAGACCCGTGAGCACCGAGATCACCGCCCAGGCGACCAGTGACCAGCCGATAAATTTCTTGCCGCTACCGTGCACCGCAATCTTGCCGCCGGGTACCTGCAGGAACAGATAGCCGATAAAAAATATGCCGCCCGCGAGGCCTGCCATGGTGGCGGTAATACCTAATTCTTCGTCCATACCTCCCGGCATTGCAAACGCGATATTCACGCGGTCCATATATGAAATAATACAGGCGATAAGAATAGGAGGAATGATTCTTAGCCAGCGCTGGCGCGGAATGTCCGCATGTAGAGCATGAGTAGAAATATTCATAGTTAATCTCTCAGTAGGTAACCGGAATAAACTTTTCTTATTGTTATTGCGTTGCTTTATTCATTGCGCTGATACCGTCGCGCAAAATGGCGATGCGATGGCTGACATCAGCATTAGCATTTATTTCCAGTAATTTAATACCGGAGAATTTCAACGTTGTGGCGCTCGCCGCAGTAAAGAGTGCTTTTGCACGTTCAGTTGACATCAAACTGTCAGTGCAGAACGAAGAAAATGGCGCATGCAGATCCTGCCATTCACCGTACTCCCCGCCGGGGGTGGTGCCTGAAAACATCAGCGCACCCAGTTTCCCGGCATTAAGCGCGGCCTGAACGTGGTCAAGCGGAAGGGTGGTGTTACGGCCTTCGATGGCCGACCGCGCCCAGTTGATGCAGACGCTGATATCCGTGTCTTTCACCACCTCCAGCACCTGCTCTAAGGGCAGGAAGCCTTTACGGGGTGCGACGCCGGTCATGGCATCGCAGTGTTCCAGCACCAGGTCGCAGCCCCAGTCCCAGCTTGTTATTTCACGGACGGAGCGGGAAAACGCGTCGGTGGCTTGTTCGACCGAGGCATTGCCCGCCTGCGGGGCCGCCTGCATCTCAAGAGCAATCACTTTCCCCGGGAAGCGGGTATTCACGGCGTTAATTTTTTTGTGCAAATGTCGGTAAAAGTCCACGCACGCTTTACGCTGCGCGTCGTCAGCCGAGGCCAGGCCAAACGCGCCGTTGATGCCGCGGCGCCGCATGGTTTCCATAACTGCCGTGACCACGATTTGCCAGTCCTCTGGGGTATGGCGGAACAGCCATTCGTCACCAAGGGGGTGAAGATTTTCAAGGCAAGGCTGTTCCAGCCCGCGAATATTCGGCGTGTCGGAAAGTTCCCGCCAGAAGGTTTGTTCTTCTTGTTCCCCTTTCTGGTGAAACGAGGGTGCGCAGGGGTACGCACCAATAATAAAACCGGTGTTGGTCATTTCGCGTTCCTGTATTTATACCCGTCATACTTCAAGTTGCATGTGCGTTGGCTGCGCTCGTTCACCCCAGTCACTTACTTATGTAAGCTCTTGGGAATTCACTCTCTTGCCGCCTTCCTGCAACTCGAATTATTTAGGGTATATCAGAAAATTAATCTAATTCGCTAATTGCCACTTTCACCACAATCTTACGAATTGTGGTTTCCTTGTTTTTAATACAGGCAGGACGGTGCACATCCTGCGGAAAAAATATGGCATAGCTGCCGGGTATCATTTCGATAAACGACTCATTGTCACTGTTGTGATAAAAAATAATATCGCGCTGTTCCAGCAATGATTCGCTTATTTCGTTATTACCAGTATCAATAGCGATACCGATTTTCTCTTCACCCCAGGCCAGGAATTGGATATCCAGATAGCGGCGATGCACTTCCGGGCGATTCTCGTGCAGATCCTTTGTTGTCAGGTCGAGAACCTGGGCAAAAATGTTGCGACCTTCAATTTCTACTACGCCTGGCTCCAGGGTGGTGAAATCCGTCGTGCGCAGAAAATGAAGGGCTTTTTCAATCGCCCGCGGCAGGCGACACGGATTTGGCTGGGAAATATGTCCGAATATCATGGCCCACTCCTTACAGAGACTGGATTTTCGCCCACACGCTGTCGTCAACCGTGATGCCGTTGCTGCGGTTCTCTTCAAGCAAACGGGTAAATTCATGCCCTGGCAGACGGATGGCGACATTTTCATCCGCGCGTTCGGCGGTGGTGATGAAGTCCATAATGCGCTGCAGTTTGGCATCGCGGGTTGGGCCATCGATCAGGCGATCCACCTCAATGGCGATGAAGATCTGCGATACGCCGTACTCGTCGCTGTTGTCCTGGGTCACTTCCGCGACGGACGATCCGTTTGAGAGCAGGGTGGCGATCATATCGAGCACGATGGATAAGCCGGACCCTTTCCAGTAGCCCATGGGTAGAATACGGCGGTTTTTCTCGATCACGCCCGGCTCTCTGGTGAGGTGACCTTCGTCGTCAAAGCCGCCATCTACCGGCAACGCGCGCCCGGCCAGGCGGTTCACCTCCAGCATGCCGTAGGAGAACATCGACATCGACATGTCGACCATGGTGATCGGGTTCGACGGAATGGCAACGATCAGCGGGTTTGTGCCGATGCAGCACTCTTTTGATCCCCACGCGGGCATCACGGCAATCGAGTTGGTCCAGCAAATGCCGATATAGCCCTTCTCCGCCGCCTGCCAGCCGTAGCTGCCGCCGCGCATCCAGTGGTTCGCGTTACGCAGTGCCACCAGACCAATGCCGTGATCGGACGCCAGCTCGGTGGCGCGATCCATCATCTTCTTCGCCGTCAGGTTGCCAATGGAGCGCTGCGCATCCCACTGTTCGATGGCGCCTAATGTCATCACCCGTTTGGGCTGGGCGTCAGGAATGATATCCCCTGCATCAAGCTGCTGAATAAAACGCGGGAAGCGGTTTACACCATGCGAATAGACGCCGGATTCCGTGGTGCGGGCAAACATCTCGGCGCAGGCGTCTGCGGTTTCCGCTTTCACGCCGCGGTCGAGCAGAACCCGATTGAACGCCGCTTTCAACTCTTCGAAGGTCACTTTCATCCCTGTTCTCCTGTTCTTTTAAGGGCAAGTGTGAGTGCTTTTTTATCGCTAAATTCCACTATGCGAAATCTGATTTCAAATATAGCGATCAAATTTTGTCAGATCAACGACATTCATGTTTTTCAAAATCGATTAAAATCAATTGGTTGTGTTTTTTCTGTTGAGATCGTGAACTGACCCACACTTTGCGCTACCATCAGGGCGCGCTAAACAGGAGCCATGTAATGAGCATGAAAGAGAGCGAAATGACGCAAGAAAAAGAGAGGCCAGCAGGCAGCCAGAGCTTGTTTCGCGGCCTGATGCTGATTGAGATCCTCAGCAACTATCCGAACGGGTGTCCGCTTGCACATTTATCGGAACTGGCGGGGCTGAATAAGAGCACCGTGCACCGCTTGCTGCAGGGGCTACAGTCGTGCGGGTACGTGACCCCGGCACCCGCCGCGGGCAGCTATCGCCTGACCACCAAATTTATCGCCGTCGGGCAAAAGGCGCTGTCGTCGCTGAATATCATTCACGTGGCCGCTCCGCACCTCGAAGCGCTGAACATTGCGACCGGCGAGACGGTGAACTTCTCCAGCCGGGAAGACGACCACGCGATCCTGATTTACAAGCTCGAACCGACAACCGGTATGCTGCGCACGCGCGCCTATATCGGCCAGCATATGCCGCTCTACTGCTCCGCAATGGGCAAGATCTACATGGCTTTTGGTCATCAGGATTACGTGGCGAGCTACTGGGAGAGCCATCAGGAACAGATCCAACCTTTGACGCGCAACACCATCACTGAGCTGAGCGCCATGTATGATGAGCTGGCGGAAATTCGCGATCGCAGCATGGCGATGGACAAAGAAGAGAACGAGCTGGGCGTCTCCTGTATTGCCGTGCCGGTGTTTGATATTCACGGCCGCGTTCCGTATGCGATCTCTATCTCGCTATCGACGTCGCGCATGAAGCAGGTGGGCGAGAAGAACCTGCTCAAGCCGCTGCGCGAAACGGCAGAGGCTATCTCAAAAGAGCTGGGTTTTAACGTACGCGAGGCGTAACAGATGAACCGATTTATCATGGCGGATGCGGAAAAATGCATCGGGTGCCGCACCTGTGAAGTGGCCTGTGCGGTCGCGCATCAGGATGACTTCACCGCAGAGGCTTTTACCTCTCGCCTGCGGGTGGTGAAGGGGGACGCCTACACTACGGCGGTGGGTTGCCATCAGTGCGAGGACGCCCCCTGTGCCAACGTCTGCCCAACCCATGCCATCAGCCGTACGGCAGGCGCCTGGCTTGTTGATCAGACGCGCTGTATTGGCTGTAAAAGCTGCATGGTCGCCTGTCCGTTTGGGGCGATGCAGGTACGGCTGGTGGGAAGCAGGGCACAAGCGCTGAAATGTGATTTATGTGTGCAGCGCGAAGGCGGACCGGCCTGCGTGGAGGCCTGTCCAACCCACGCGCTGCGCTGCGTTGATCCTGCCAGTATTCGGGCTGAAAGGCTTACTGCATTTTATTGAAATTCCACGTAAACGTCAGACTGTAGCGCCAGTCTCTGTTGCGACTGTCTGTCGGAACATCCCCGACGGGTCTTGCCGCCTCAACCGTGATGCTATAGTGGCGGGTATCGCCTACCATCACGCCAGCCGCCACTGACCCGAGCCGCTGATGAGGCAAGCCGGAGGTGTTAAACCAGGTTTGCGCGGTATCAGCCAGGATGTAGGGCTGGATTGTGGCAAGCCATGTGCTCTCTTTTCGCATCTGGATATAGCGCAGTTCTACCTGCCCGCCATAGCCGTAATCACCGCTTGCTTCACTGTCCTGGTATCCACGGCCAAACCGCTGGGCACCGAAGCTAACGCGTTCGGGTTCTGGCAACGTGTTATTTGACCAGTCCCCCTCCCAGGACGTTGATAGCCGCCACTTATCGGCAAACATCCAGGCTGCGTCCAGATAGCTTTTCGTGAGCGTAAAATTAATATCGGGCCTGGGGGCCGAGACGATATCGGCTCCCATCGCATCAATACCCTGACGCACGTTGAGTCGGCCGCTGAGGCTGGCGGTTGTGAACTGATGTGCACCGTTGATGCCCACTTCCAGCGCGGGATAACGCGCGTGCTGGTTGACGGAGTCCAGGCTATAGGTTTTGCCCAGCAGTCTGGCCTGCAGGGCATAATCATCCTGGCGGTCGGTGTAATCAAAACCGCCGGTCAGATTAATTTGTGATTTTTGCGTCAGCAGCAGGGGGTAGCCAAACGTCACGCCGCCGTTGTATTGCGTTGTTTTTTGCTTCGAATCGACGCTGATATTATTCGGCAAAGAGAGCAGGGGAGAAAAATCTCGCGGATCTTCACGGTAATAGCTGCCTTTGAGCTGCATCGTCAGCCCTTCATCGTTTAAAAACTGCTGCCAGTTGAGCCCGACATAGTTTTTTCGCGTGTTGCTATCTAAAGGCACAAGCGTGGCCACGCCAAGCTGATCGCCATAGCTTGTCATGTTGCTGAGCGTGCCGTTCAGCATCATTAAATCTTGCCCTTTACGGGTATCAATCGTCGACGCGATATTCCAGCTCCGCTCCTGGTTGCCGGTGATTTGCATCGCCGCCGCGCCATAGATATTGGTTGGCAGCTGCGCGTTAGCCGTAACCGGAACGTTCGGGGTGCGCGTCATCAGCTGGCTGTAGCGATCGAACGTATCCTGAGACAGCGGTTTTTCCGCCATGATTTTTTCGGACAAACGTTTAAGACGTTCGGCGATGTGCGGGTTATTACTGGTGATGTCGCTATGAGCGACATAGCCTTCAACCAGAACAATTTTAATATTACCCTGCTGGAAATTATTATCGGGCAGCCAGGCATAAGAGAGTGGAAAACCGTCGGCCTTATAGCGTTCCGTAATATCATTTACCAGCCCCGTAAGCGTTTTTAGCGGCACGGTTTTTCCAGCGTAAGGCCTGAAGGGCTGAAGTAATTCCTTCAAGGGATAACGCGTGCCGCCAATAAACTGAATATGATGAATGGTAATGGGCGTTTCAGGCGTCAGCGTTGACTTCGGTTTTTCTATTTTGACGTTCGGCTGTGGCGCGGCCTCAGTCTGTTCGGGGGCAACGTTACGAGAAACTTGCGCCGGGTTATCGGGGTTAATAATAGAGGGCAGAGTATCGGCGCGGGCCATGCTCAGCACAACCAGCCCCGTCAGCGAAAAAAGGAAGTGGTGTTTCATCGCGCTATCCCTGTTCGTCATCCCCGGTTGGGGTAAATGTCGCTGAATAAAGCGCCCCTGAACCAGGGGCGCAGACAGGCAGTAAAAGGATTACTGTTTTGGCGTCAGTAGGCTCGAGGTTAACGTGTTGAGCCCGTTAATCGGGTTTGTCGTAGATGTGTTTTGGGTTGTGCCTGCATTGGCCGTTACACCCGCAGTCAGCGTATTGAGGGTGGTATTGACCGTTGTGCTCAGGCTATTGTTTGTGGCTGTCACATTGGCATCGGCCGTCAGAGATCCTGTGCCGCTGCCTCCGGTGGTTGATGTGGGTTTCACTAGCGTACCGCTATCCGTGACCGTCTGGCCGACATTTTGAACGACCTGACCGACACCGCTAAGCCCGCTATTGCTGCTGCTAATGTTGGTCCCCACGCCGCTGACGGTGCCACCCACCTGAGTCAGCAGACCGTTGACCGGTGTGCCGAGACCCGTTGTGGTGCCTACGGTTTGCGTCACGCCTTGTACTCCGCCCAGCGTCTTGTTAGCCAGGGTCGTGGTATCGGTTGTTACCTGAGTGACAGCAGGGCTGCTTACCGTGTTGGTGAGACCCGTGCCGGTGTTACTGACCAGTTGCCCGGTGCTGTTGACCACGCTGCCCGTCAGGCCGGTTACGCCGCTGACCGGGGTTCCGGAAGTGGAACTCGCCAGGCCCGTGCCTACTGTTGAAACGGTATTGCCGAGGGAGGTGACCGACGTGGTCACGCCTTTAACCGTGGCACCCACACCGTTCGGGTTGTTTGGATCGCCAACGCCAGTCGTGACGCCTGTCCCCACGGTGGACACGGCACTGCCAACACCGCTGACGGTGGTTGAGACGGTTGACGTGACGGGATTATTTGTCGGAAGCTGGCTTCCGAGGCTATCCACAGTGGATCCGACGCTGGTCACGGTTTTACCGGCATCACCCAGTATCGTATTTACGCCTGCGGTAGTGGTTCCTCCACTGCCTCCTGAGCCTGAGCCTGAGCCTGAGCCTGAGCCTGAACCTGAACCTGATCCCGACCCTGAACCAGAACCCGTTCCGCCGCCAGCGCCTGTCCCGGTACCTGAACCCGTTCCGGTGCCCGATCCGTTGCTGCCCGAACCGCCATTGCTCGCGGTTGTGCCACTTCCATCATCTGAGCCGCTGCTGCTTCCCGTCGCAGGGTTATTTTTGGCCGTTGAGTGAGATCCGCCACCGCTTCCACTACAGGCAGAAAGAGAGAACGCGAGCAGTACCGCAACAGCAATAGCGCTGATGCGACTAACATTATTAGGTAGCATATGAATACTCCACGCAAAAGAACGCCGAGCGGCGTATTAGTGAGTATATGCAGTATTTTTAAATATGCATGAAAGCGACTCAGGAAGGTATTTTGCTGCGTTGAAGAGGGTTATTTAAAATAACAATAAGTTAGCATATTTAATTTTTGCTTAATTATTGAGAGGGTGGTTAGCGAGCCTAAATTAAAGGAATATTCCTAAGAAAACTCAATGGGAATGATAAATGAAGCGCTACAGGATATATCCTTAATATAAGATTCAGATCACGGAAAAATAAGGCTCTTCATTTGAAGAGCCTTATTTTTTAACAATTGCCTTCTTGCCAGGCTTTTTCGATCTCTTCGGCGAGAATTTTAACACCCGCTTCGATTTTTTCCGGGGCGGGGACGTAGTTCATGCGCATGCACTGATGGGTATGCGGCCATGGCTTATCCAGACCCGGGAAGAAATAATCGCCCGGCACCATCAGTACGCCGCGCTTTTTCAGTCGCTGGTAAAGCAGTTCGGTGGAGATAGGTAAATCCTTAAACCACAGCCACAGGAAAATCGCCCCTTCCGGTTTGTGGATAAGGCAGCGTTCTTCCGGCAAATAGCGACGAAGTGTCGCGATCGTCTCCTGAACGCGCTGGTAGTAGAAAGGCTTGATCACGTCATTCGACAGACGCAGCAGGTCCTTGCGTTTGATCATCTCGCACATCATCGCCGGGCCAATGCCGCCCGGAGAAAGGCTGATAATGCCGTTCATATTGGTGATGGCGGTGATGATTTTCTCATTGGCGATGATGATGCCGCAGCGGCTGCCCGGCAGACCCAGCTTAGAGAGGCTCATGCACAGGACAATGTTCGGGTTCCACAGCGGACGTGCTTCGCTGAAGATGATGCCCGGGAACGGCACGCCGTAGGCGTTATCGATCACCAGCGGAATACCGTGCTGATTGGCCAGCGCATCCAGCTTCATCAGTTCGTCATCGGTGATCACGTTGCCCGTTGGGTTAGTCGGGCGCGATACGCAGATCATGCCCGTCTCTTCGCCAATATGCAGGTGTTCAAAATCGACGTGATATTTGAACTGGCCTTCCGGCAGCAGCTCGATGTTCGGGCGCGCAGAGACGAACAGATCCTCTTCCAGGCCGGAATCGGCATAGCCGATATACTCCGGCGCCAGCGGGAACAGCACTTTTTTGGTGGTGCCGTCCGCGCGACGTCCTGCGAACAGGTTAAACAAGTAGAAAAACGCGCTCTGGCTGCCGTTTGTCAGTGCAATATTCTGTGGTTCGATATCCCAGCCCAGCTCGTCACGCAGCATTTCGGCGAGGAGTGCCAGCAGCTCGGTTTTCCCCTGCGGGCCGTCGTAATTGCAAAGCGCATCGGTTGCTTTGCCGCTTTCCAGCATCTGAGCGAGCAGGGTCTGGAAATAGGTATTCATCTCCGGGATTTGAGCCGGATTTCCGCCGCCGAGCATGATTGCGCCCGGTGTGCGCAGCCCGTCGTTGAGGTCCTCCATCAGGCGAGTAATGCCTGAATGGCGGGTAAATTTGTCGCCGAAAAGTGAAAACGTCATAGCAGGTGATCTGTCGAGCTTATTTTGAAAGTGGGTAACCATAACGCTAGCACCGTGTTGGTGCAAATCGGGTGGTGTGGTCGGATTTGTGGTTTTATAGGGCGGGAGTGGATTTGTGTAGTGAATAGTTCTGGAGCTTCTCCCCTCTCCCCATGGGGAGAGGGTTAGGGTGAGGGGTATGATCTACTGATTCCCCGCCCAGACGACCATCACCTTATCGCCATCATGTTCACGCACGAATCCATACCCCTCTTTCAGCGACAGCGTGGTTTGCTTGCCTTCACCAATCGCCGGGTGGCGGGCGCGGAACTGACCCAGCGTTTGCCAGTGGGCGACGGTTAAGGCCTGCTTGCCCGTGACGTCCTGCCAGTTCATATCCGAGCGGGTGCCCTGCAGCGGGTCGGAGCCTGTCGGCCCGAACGGACGCTCGGACTCATCCCCGTAATAGATTTGCACGCTGCCAGGTGCCAGCAGGAGCAGCTCCGCCGCGCGCTGGCCCCCTTCGCGGAACAGACGCGTATCGTGTGATGAGAGGTAGCTCAGCACATTGAAGCTTTGCAGCTTCTCCGCCATCTGCTGCCAGGTGAGATCCATATCGGCCAGGCAATTTACCGCTTTCGCCGCCTGCTCCTGATAATCAAAGTTGATCATCGCGTCGAAGCCGTGGCGGTAATAATCGCTCTGCATCACTCCGTGACCCCAGGATTCGCCGGTCATCCAGAACGGTGCGTTGTCGAGCTTTTTGTCCGGGTGAGCGCCTTTCCAGGCGGCCAGCGCCTGGCTTGCCTGGTCTTTCAGCTGCTGCCAGGCCGCAAGCTCAACGTGCTTCGCGGTATCCACGCGGAAACCGTCGATGCCGTAGTCACGTACCCACTGGCTGAGCCAGTGGGTCAGGTAATCGCGCGGGGTATAGCCCGGAATAGCTTTCGCGTGGGTATCGGGTTTGTGTTGGTAGAAATTGGGTAGCCCGGAAGGGGCGGTGGATTCCGTTTTCAGGTCGGGCAGGAACGCCAGCGACATCGTTAAATCGTCGAAGCCGGGGTTGTCGTAATCACCGATGTCGGTGCGGATCCATTTCTTGCCCCACCATTTTTCCCATGCGGCTTTGTCGCTGAAGTTGATGTAGTCGTTGAAGCTATGCCAGGTCTGGCCTGCGCCAGGCTTCCAGTCCGTCCAGTGGTCTCCCAGCGTCTTTTTCAGATCATCACCCTGCAGGTACAGGGCGCCAAACTGATACGCCTGCATGTCCGCAAGCGTCGCGTAGCCCGTGTGGTTCATGACGATATCAAACAGGATGCGAATGCCGCGCTTATGCGCTTCATCAACAAGCTGACGCAGGTCATCCCCGGTGCCCATGTTGGCGTCGAGCGTTGTCCAGTCCTGGGTGTAGTAGCCGTGGTAGGCATAATGCGGGAAATCACCTTTGGTGCCGCCGCCTACCCAGCCGTGGATCTGCTCAAGCGGGGAGCTTATCCAGAGCGCATTCACCCCCAGCTGCTGCAGGTAATCGAGCTTGCTGGCCAGTCCCTTGAGATCCCCGCCGTGGAACGTACCAATCTCCTGCATGCCGTCTTTGTGGCGGCCGTAACTGTTGTCGTTGCTCGGGTCACCATTCACATAGCGGTCAGTCAGTACAAAATAGACGGTGGCGTTTTGCCAGCTAAACGGCGCAGGCTTGTCGGTTTCGGCGCGCTCAAGCAGCAGCAGGCCGTTACTGTTGGCGGCTGGCTGCAGGGTGATTTTTCCACCTTGTACGGTCACCGTCTGTTTACTGTAGAAATCGCGCACGACGGAGCCTTCCGGGAAGGTATGGCTGACGTCCAGCGTCAGCGGTTTACCGTCCCACTTCGGGCACTGGCGGATAACGTTGGCCACCTGCTGTTCTGTCGCGCTCTGAACCGCCAGCAGCAGGGTGGGCGTGCCGGAGCGGGTATCAATCCGCATCTGGTATTCACCGTCGCGGAAAAGGCGCCACTGCGGCGGTGTGCCGTCACAGGGCTTGAGCGACAGCATCTCATTGAGTTTTATCGCGCCTGTGGGCTGCCAGCACGTCTTGTCAAAACTGAGCGTAAGAGGACGCGTACCCTTCGCAAGCTTTGCCTGGCTGGTGAAAATCCCGGTGCCTTCGGCGCGAAATGCGTCAAACCCCGGCGATGACCAGTCGGCATGTGCCAGTGCGGGTAACATCAGAAAGGCTATTGCGGTGCGTTTCATTCCAGGTTCCTGTCGCGGCATTTTTGACCAGTTTGCCAGCAGGCGGGCGGGAAAAACTCATCCCGTGTCGCTTTCTGCCAGGAGGATGCGTGAGGATGAGTGATCTTGCGCAAAATTAGGCAGTTATCTGCGATAACGCACACATTTTTCCAGAAATGATGTTTTTATGAGCAAGTTTCAGGTGACATAGTTTCGGAATTGGACTATTTCTATACGTGCTCTTGAAGTCTATTTTTGATATGATTTGAGATTCCGCTCTCAAATTTGTGAAAAAAATAAGGTGTTGGGATGATTACATCCGACCAGGAGACCTAATGATATCGACTCCCATTCGACGATATGGGGCTGCGATACTCATGTTACTCACCACGGCATTTTCGGGTGGGGTGCTTGCGAAGACGCACACGGATACAACGAGTAAGAAAGCCCACGTAATAAAGACGACAAGTAGTAAGGTTAGCAGTAAACAAGAGTATTCTCGCAATAGTGCAAAGAGTAGTTCACTTCCTGATTTGCGAAAATACCCTTCCGGAACACCAAGGAAAAAAGCGTTTCTCCGGACGGTAATGCCTTACATCACGAGTCAAAATGCCGCGATTACTGCGGATCGTAACTGGCTGATTTCCAAACAGTACGATAGCCGCTGGTCGCCATCCGAGCGCGCGCGTCTGAAAGATATCACGAAGCGCTACAAGCTGAGCTGGAACGGGAACACGCGTCGTGTGCCGTGGAATGCTCTCCTTGAGCGTGTGGATATCATCCCGGGCAGCATGGTTGCGACCATGGCTGCAGCCGAAAGCGGCTGGGGAACGTCTAAGCTTGCGCGTAATAACAACAACCTTTTCGGCATGAAATGCGTGAAAGGTCGTTGTACGAATGCGCCTGGCAAGGTGAAAGGCTATTCGCAGTTTGAATCCGTGAAAGATTCCGTGAACGCCTATGTGGTGAATCTGAACACGCACCCGGCCTACTCATCGTTCCGTAAATCACGCGCTCAGCTGCGTAAAGCGGACCAGGAAGTGACGGCCAGTACGATGATCCACAAGCTGAAAGGGTATTCAACGAAGGGACAGAGCTATAACAACTATCTGTTCGCCATGTACCAGGATAACCAGCGCTTAATCGCCGCACATATGTAATCTCAAAAAAACGCCTTCCACTGGAAGGCGTTTTCTTTTCTAAATCAGCACCTCGCTGTGGCGATCCCGGTACTCTTTGGGCGTGGTGTCATACTCTTTGCGGAACACCGAGTAGAAATATTGCAGCGACGGGTAACCGCACATCTGCGAGATTTCGTTGATCGACAGCGACGTGGAGATGAGCAGGCTGCGTGCTTTCTCCAGCTTTTCAGCATGGATGACGGCATGAATGGTTTCGCCCACCTCTTCTTTAAAACGCTTCTCCAGATTCGAACGCGAAATGCCTACCGAATCCAGCACCTGATCGACCTTAATCCCTTTGCAGGCGTGGTTGCGAATATAGTGCATGGCCTGAATGACGGCCGGGTCGCTTAAGGAGCGATAATCGGTCGAGCGACGTTCCACGACGCGAACAGGAGGCACCAGCAGTCGCTGAAGCGGCAGAGATTCTTTATCCAGCAGACGGTGCAGCAGCTTCGCCGCCTGATAGCCCATCTGACGCGTGCCCTGGGCGACGGAGGAGAGCGCCACGCGAGACAGATAGCGGGTCAGTTCTTCGTTATCAATGCCAATCACGCACAGCTTTTCGGGCACCGGAATGTGTAAGTGTTCGCAGACCTGCAGCACGTGGCGGGCTCGGGCGTCCGTTACGGCAATAATCCCGGTTTGCGGCGGCAGCGTTTGCAGCCAGTCAGCGAGACGGTTCTGCGCGTGCTGCCAGTTTTCCGGGGCAGTTTCCAGCCCCTGATAGACCACGCCGCGATACTTCTCCTGCGCGACCAGCTGGCAAAATGCGTGTTCACGCTCAACGGCCCAGCGCTTGCCGCTGGTGGCGGGTAAACCATAAAACGCGAAGCGGTGGACGCCTTTCTCTTTTAAATGGAGAAACGCGGCTTCGACCAGGGCATGGTTATCGGTGGCAATATAGTGAACCGGCGGATAGTGTTCGGGCGAGTGGTAGGAGCCGCCGACGCCCACGATCGGCACGTCGACGTCGGTCAGCAGCTGCTCAATGACGGGGTCGTCATAGTCGGCGATGACGCCATCGCCCAGCCAGTCTTTAATGTTCTCCAGACGGGTGCGGAAATCTTCTTCAATAAAAATATCCCATTCGGATTGCGACGCCTGCAAATATTCACCCACGCCTTCTACCACCTGACGGTCATAGGCTTTGTTGGCATTGAATAACAACGTAATGCGGTGACGCTTTTCAAACATGGCTCACTTCCCAATTAAGTCACAATACCGTTATCAGGCCCGTCGCTTGGTGGCCGAGTCCATCCAGACTGCCAGTAAAAGAATGGCTCCCTTGACGATATACTGCCAAAACGTCGGGACGTCCATCATACTCATCCCGTTATCCAACGACGCCATGATAAATGCCCCCATCACCGCGCCCGCGACGCTGCCGATACCCCCTGCGAGGCTGGTGCCGCCAATAACGCAGGCGGCGATAGCATCCAGCTCGGCGATGTTGCCCGCGGAGGGAGAACCGGCCCCCAGGCGCGAGCTGAGGATCAGCCCGGCGATGGCGACCATCAGGCCGTTAATGGCGAAGACCGCGAGTTTAGTGCGTTCGACGTTAATCCCCGACAAACGGGCAGCCTCAAGGTTGCCGCCGATGGCATAAATACGGCGGCCAAACGCGGTGCGCGTGGCCATAAACATACCGCCCAGCAGCAAAAGCGCCAGCAGCAGCACCGGCGTCGGAACGCCGCGATAGTCGTTAAGAAGCCAGATGGCGCCCAGCACAATGACCGCCGTCAGCGCCTGACGTCCCACCACCGAGGTTGATGCTGGCGACGCCAGCCCCAGCGCCTGACGGCGCATGCGTCCACGCCACTGCCACGCGACAAACGCCAGCAGCCCCGCCACGCCGATGGTAAAGCCCACGCCATCCGGGAGATAGCTTTGACCAATCTGCGACATGGCCGCGCTGGTCGGGGAGACGGTGGTACCGTTGGTGATGCCGATTAAGATCCCGCGGAAGGCCAGCATCCCCGCCAGGGTGACAATGAACGACGGCACTTTACGGTAGGCTACCCACCAGCCGTTCCAGGCCCCCAGAACCAGACCCAGCACCAGCGTGACCGCCACGGTCAGCGGCAGCGGCCAGCCGAGCCAGACGTCAAAAATGGCCGCCACGCCGCCGAGGAGCCCCATCATCGAGCCGACCGACAGATCGATTTCCGCGGAGATAATCACGAACACCATGCCCACGGCCAGAATGCCGGTGATGGCGGTCTGGCGGAGCAGGTTGGAGACGTTACGCGCGCTCAGGTATGAGCCATCGGTCATCCAGGTAAAGAAGAGCATGATGACGATAATGGCCGCGATCATCACGAACACCTGCAGGTTCAGCGCTTTTAGCCCTGCGAACGCACCGGGCGTCGGAACGGCGACTTTGATATCAGACGGATTGCTTTTCGACATGACGTTCGCTCCTTAAAGCGGCTTCCATCACCTGCTCCTGCGTCAGGTTCTGGTTAATCAGGTTGGCTTTCAGTTTTCCCTCGTGCATAACCAGCACACGGTCGCTCAGGCCGAGCACTTCGGGTAACTCAGACGAAATAACAATGACGGCAATCCCTTGCTGTACAAGCTGATTAATCAGTTTGTAGATTTCATATTTGGCGCCGATATCAATCCCGCGCGTCGGCTCATCAAGGATTAATATGCGTGGATTGAGCAGCAGGCAGCGCGCCAGAATCGCCTTCTGCTGGTTGCCGCCGCTCAGGCGGCCAATGGCCAGTTCCGGTGAGGAGGTTTTGACCTTCAGACGGGCAAGCGACTGGAGGATGCACTGCTGCTCGGCGGCATCGTCCAGGCTGCTCAGCGCGCCGGAGAAGCGATCGAGTGCCGCAAGCGTAATGTTTTTCCCCACGGCCATGACCGGCACGATGCCGTCCTTTTTGCGGTCTTCCGGCACCATAGCAATGCCGTGGGCAATCGCCTGCTGGCAGTTGTCGATTTTCACCGGCTGGCCGTCGATATAAATCGTGCCCTCCCAGGGCCCCGGCCATACGCCAAACAGACACTGTACGGCCTCCGTGCGCCCGGCGCCGACTAACCCGGCAATACCGAGAATTTCGCCGCTGTGCAGAGAAAACGAGACGTTATTGACGCGCTTGATGTGGCGGTTAACGGGGTGCCACGCGGTCAGATTTTCCACGCGCAACACTTCATCACCTTTGGTGTGAGGCTCATTCGGGTAGAGCGCCGTCAGCTCGCGCCCCACCATCATGGTGATGATGTCATCTTCGCTCATGCCCGCGGCTTCACGCGTGCCGATGTGCTGACCGTCGCGGATCACGCAGATGGTGTCCGAAATGGCTTTGACCTCGTTAAGCTTGTGCGAAATGTAGATACAGGCGATGCCGTGGTTCTGCAGATCGCGGATGATATTGAGCAGAACCGCGGTTTCCTGTTCGGTGAGCGAGGCCGTTGGCTCATCGAGGATCAGCAGCCTGACCTGCTTATTGAGCGCTTTAGCGATTTCAACCAGCTGCTGTTGCCCCAGGCCCAGATCGCCCACGCGGGTATCCGGTGAAATGTGGAGGCTCACCTGCGCCAGCAGCTTTTCACAACGGAGCGTCATGGTGTCGTAATCCAGCACGCCGTGGCGGGAGATTTCGGCTCCGAGGAAAATGTTCTCCAGCACGGTGAGATGTTTCACCAGCGCCAGTTCCTGGTGGATGATGGCGATACCTTTGCGTTCGGTATCGCGAATGTGATTTGCCTGGATCACTTCGCCGGCAAAAACGATTTCGCCTTCGTAGCTGCCGTGCGGGTAGATCCCACACAGCACTTTCATCAGCGTTGACTTGCCTGAACCGTTCTCGCCACACAGCGAAACCACTTCGCCGGGATTCAACCGGAGACTGACGTTGTTGACGGCTTTCACCGTGCCGAAGCGCTTGGTGATGCTTTTCATTTCAAGTAAATAAGGCATAACTGCTCCACATAACCCGAGAAAAGAACAGTGCAACGTGATGCGCCCCCGCAGAGCAGGGGCCGCGCCGGATTACAGTTCGCTCTTCTTGTGGAAACCGTCCTTAATGACGGTGGCGTCAATGTTCTCTTTATTGACTTCAATAGGGGTGAGCAGGCGAGCCGGAACGTCTTTCAGCCCGTTATTCAGCGTGGCGTCTGCTTTTGGTTGCTTACCGTTGCCCAGTTCCACGGCGATTTCCGCCGCCGTATTGGCCAACTCGGTAATCGGTTTGTAGACCGTCATGGTTTGGGTGCCGGCGATAATACGTTTTACGCCAGCCAGATCGGCATCTTGCCCTGAAATGGCGACTTTACCCGCCAGCCCCTGGGCGCTCAGGGCCTGAATCGCACCGCCTGCGGTGGCATCGTTGGAGGCCACAACCGCGTCAATTTTGTTGTTGTTGGCCGTCAGCGCGTTTTCCATAATCTTCAGGGCGTTTTCGGGTAACCATCCGTCGGCCCACTGATCGCCAACCACTTTTATTTTCCCGTTGTCGATGTACGGCTTAAGGACCTTCATTTGCCCTTCGCGGAACAGCTTGGCGTTGTTATCTACCGGCGAACCGCCCATCAGGAAATAATTGCCCTGAGGCACTTTGTCGATCAGGCTTTGTGCCTGTAATTCGCCGACTTTTTCATTGTCGAACGAAATATAATAATCAATGTCCGCATTATTAATCATGCGGTCATAGGCCAGCACTTTTATGCCTTCTTGTTTGGCTTCTTTCACTACGTTACTTAATACCTGGCCGTTATAGGGGATAATGACCAGCACATCGACGCCGCGGTTAATCATATTCTCGATCTGCGACATTTGTGTTTCTTCGTTGCCGTTAGCCGACTGGACAAACACGTTTGCGCCGAGTGATTCCGCTTTTTTCACAAAAATATCGCGATCTTTTTGCCAGCGCTCCAGACGCAGGTCGTCAATCGCCATGCCAATTTTGACCTCCTTGGCATGCCCTGCAAAGCTTGCAAGGAGGAGCGTAGTGCAGAGCGTTAGGGTCAGGTTCTTTATCTTCATAATTATTAGGCCTTTTTGTAGGGGTATGTGTTGCTGAGATAAAAGAAACATTCACTGCTGGGACGCAGCAAATTTTTAACGCGGAAAGGCAGGCTGGCAATTACAGATTTTTATCTTCTCATTATGATATTTGGTTTATTTCTGAATTTATGACCGCGATCGGATTTTAAAATACGTAACGTCTTAATTACATTTGATTCTGGAATCCGCGCCGAAAAATAGTTTGCCTGCGCATTATTTTGCGAGCCAGCGCACAGTTGTGCATTCTCTCAATAGCAGTGTGAAATAACGTAATTGAGCAACCCAAAATGTCTATTCACTATTACTCCTGTATCAACGACTCGCCGCATACCCTGATTATGGAGCTCAATATGCAAGCTTATTTCGACCAACTCGATCGTGTTCGTTACGAAGGCCCGAAAACGACCAATCCTTTAGCATTTCGTCACTACAACCCGGATGAGCTGGTGCTGGGTAAGCGCATGGAAGATCATCTGCGCTTTGCCGCCTGTTACTGGCATACCTTCTGCTGGAACGGCGCCGATATGTTCGGCGTGGGCTCCTTTGACCGCCCGTGGCAGCAGCCGGGTGAGGCCATCGAACTGGCAAAGCGCAAAGCCGATGTAGCGTTTGAGTTCTTCCACAAGCTGAACGTGCCGTACTACTGCTTCCATGATGTTGACGTGTCGCCGGAAGGGGCGTCGCTGAAAGAGTACCTGAACAACTTTGCGCAGATGGTGGATGTACTGGCGGCAAAACAGCAGGAAAGCGGCGTGAAGCTGCTGTGGGGCACGGCAAACTGCTTCACTAACCCACGCTACGGCGCAGGTGCGGCAACCAACCCGGATCCGGAAGTGTTTAGCTGGGCGGCCACGCAGGTGGTGACGGCAATGAATGCCACGCATCAGCTGGGCGGCGAAAACTATGTTCTGTGGGGAGGCCGTGAAGGCTATGAAACCCTGCTCAACACCGACCTGCGTCAGGAGCGCGAGCAGATTGGCCGCTTTATGCAGATGGTTGTCGACCACAAGCACAAAATCGGCTTCCGCGGCACGCTGTTGATTGAGCCGAAGCCGCAGGAGCCGACGAAGCACCAGTATGACTACGACGTGGCGACGGTGTATGGCTTCCTGAAGCAGTTCGGTCTGGAAAAAGAGATCAAAGTGAACATTGAGGCCAACCACGCCACGCTGGCGGGCCACTCTTTCCACCACGAGATCGCGTCGGCGATTGCGCTGGGTATCTTCGGCTCGGTCGATGCGAACCGCGGCGACCCGCAGCTGGGCTGGGATACCGACCAGTTCCCGAACAGCGTGGAAGAGAATGCGCTGGTGATGTACGAGATCGTCAAAGCGGGCGGCTTCACTACCGGCGGCCTGAACTTTGACGCCAAGGTGCGTCGCCAGAGCACCGACAAATACGATCTGTTCTACGGCCACATTGGCGCGATGGACACCATGGCGCTGGCGCTGAAGGTGGCGGGACGTATGATTGAAGACGGCGAGCTCGATAAACGCGTGGCGAAGCGTTACAGCGGCTGGAACAGTGAGCTGGGCCAGCAAATTTTGAAAGGTCAGTTATCGCTTGCGGAAATCGCGAAGTACGCTGAACACCATCAGCTGGCGCCGCAGCACCAGAGCGGACACCAGGAGCTGCTGGAAAATCTGGTCAATCACTACCTGTTCGATAAATAACGGCATCCAGCTTGTAGGCCCGGTAAGCGCAGCGCCACCGGGCATTTTCACTTAAGGAATCCACTATATGTATATCGGGATCGATCTGGGCACATCGGGTGTGAAAGCCATCCTGTTAAGCGAGCAGGGCGACGTGTTAGCAACGCAGACTGAAAAGCTGCAGGTTTCACGTCCGCATCCGCTGTGGTCGGAACAGGACCCGGAGCAGTGGTGGCAGGCAACGGATCGTGCAATCAAGGCGTTAGGTGAACAGCATTCTCTGCGTGACGTGAAAGCGCTGGGGATTGCCGGGCAAATGCACGGCGCGACGCTGCTCGATAGCCAGCATCGCGTGTTGCGACCCGCCATTCTCTGGAACGATGGCCGCTGTGCAGAAGAGTGTGCGCTTCTTGAGGAACGCGTACCCACTTCCCGCGCGATCACTGGCAACCTGATGATGCCCGGCTTTACCGCGCCTAAGCTTCTGTGGGTGCAGCGACACGAGCCGGAGATTTTCCGGCAGGTGGCGAAAGTCCTGCTGCCGAAAGACTATCTGCGTTTTTGTATGACGGGCGATTTTGCCTCCGACATGTCTGATGCCGCCGGCACGATGTGGCTCGACGTGGCGAAACGCGACTGGAGCGAGGCGATGCTGGATGCCTGCCATTTGACCCGTGAACACATGCCTGCGCTGTTCGAAGGTAGCGAGGTAACAGGCACACTGCTGCCAGACGTTGCGGAACGCTGGAATATGCCTGCCGTACCGGTGGTTGCCGGGGGCGGTGACAATGCCGCAGGGGCCGTGGGCGTCGGCATGGTTGAGGCAGGGCAGGCGATGCTGTCGCTGGGAACCTCTGGCGTCTATTTTGCCGTCAGCGACGGCTATCGCAGCAATCCCGAAAGCGCGGTGCACAGTTTCTGTCATGCGCTGCCTGGAAAATGGCATTTGATGTCGGTGATGCTGAGTGCAGCGTCTTGCCTGGACTGGGCGGCGAAGCTGACCGGGATGGCCGATGTTCCTGCGTTGATTGCCGCAGCACAGCAGGCGGATGAAAATGCCGGTACCGTCTGGTTTTTACCGTATCTGTCCGGCGAGCGTACGCCACACAACAACCCTGAAGCGAAAGGGGTGTTCTTTGGCTTAACCCATCAGCATGGTCCGGCAGAACTGGCGCGTGCGGTTCTCGAAGGCGTCGGATATGCGCTGGCTGACGGAATGGACGTGGTTCACGACTGCGGCCTGAAACCCGCAAGCGTCACCCTGATTGGCGGCGGTGCGCGAAGCCCTTACTGGCGACAAATGCTGTCGGACATCAGCGGGTTGCAGCTGGATTTCCGCACCGGTGGCGATGTTGGCCCCGCGCTCGGCGCCGCGCGTCTGGCGCAGATTGCTATGAACCCGGAAAAACCGCTTTCACAACTGCTGCCGCAGCTTACGCTTGAACAGGCACATTTGCCTGACGCGGCGCGCCATGCGCGGTACGCGGAAAGGCGCGACGTGTTCCGCAAAATCTACCAGCAGCTGCTGCCGCTGATGACGTAAATTCGCTTGTCCGGGAGAGGCACGAGGATGTCCTTTTTTGGTCTGTGCGTGCCTTCCTTTCCTTGCCAGTATGGTGTCACACCCACTGGCGAGGAGAACCATCATGTCACGCATTGCACTCATCAATATTGATACTCAGCAGTCCTTCCATCACCGCAATTACTGGCAGGAGGATGACATTCCCGCGTTTCAGCAGGCGATGCTGGGGCTGATTGAAGGCTGCCAGGCGCGCGGTATTCCGGTCGTTGATATTTTTCATGTGGATGAAGACGGCCCATTTACGCTGGAAAGCGGCTATGTCAAACCGATGGCCTTTTTGCGTCATCAGCCGGATGTGGTTTTCCAGAAACACGTCCATAATGCCTTCACGGATACCGGGCTCGATCGCTGGCTGCGCGAGCGTGATATCAATAGTGTGATTATCTGCGGCATTCGCACGGAGCAATGCTGTGAAACCACCGCCCGGGTGGCATCCGATCTGGGTTATGCTGTGACCTTTGTGAGCGAGGCAACGCTGACGTTCCCCATGACGTACAAGAGCATTACCCTTAGCGCAGCGGACATTCGCCACCGTACCGAAACGGTACTGTCCGGGCGTTTTGCCGACATTAAAACGGTAGCGGAGACGCTGGAGTCACTGTAATGCCCATCGACGTCTGGTTCGTGATGTTGCCCGGGGTGCTGTCATTAGATATGACGGGCCCGGCAGAAACCTTTGTGCTGGCTGGCGACGCGTTTCGTCTGCATTACATTGGCCCGCAACCTGACGTTCCGACGTCGATAGGTCTGACGATGAGCGGCATTCAGCCGCTGCCGGAACGTCTTCCAGAGGGGAGCCTGCTGGTATTGCCTGGCGTGAGCGACTCCCGCTCTCAGTTTTCGACGCCGCAGGCGTTACGGATACAGCACTGGCTGATGCGCCTGCAGCCGATTATTCAGCGCCGGGATATCACGGTGATGTGCGTCTGTTCTGGCGCGCTGCTGGCGGCGAAATCGGGCCTGCTGAATAACAAACAGTGCACAACTCACCATGACGTTATCAGCCGTTTACGCACCGCGGCCCCTACGGCGACGATTAAAGAAAACCGCATCTTTGTGCAGGACGAGAACATCTGGACCAGCGCGGGGATCACGTCGGGCATCGACCTGGCGCTGCATATGATTAACCGCCTGTGCGGCCCCGAAAAGGCGCTGAATGTGGCGCGCGAGATGGTGGTCTGGTTCCGCCGTTCTGGTGACGATCCCCAGCTCTCCCCGTGGCTACGCTACCGCAATCATCTTCATCCGGCGATTCATCGGGCGCAGGATGCGCTCACCGCCGAGCCGCAAAAAACGTGGAACTTGCCTGATATCGCCGCGCTGGCGCACGTCAGCCCGCGCCATCTCACCCGGCTTTTCCAGACACATTTAGGGATTAGCGTCCGCGATTATCTGGAGCAGCTGCGTCTGGCGGTGGCGGAACAGTGGCTATTGCAGGGACGCGGCGTGGAGCAGGCTTCCCTGGCGGCAGGGTTTTCCTCCCCGCGCCAGTACCATCGCGCCCGGCAGCGAAGCGTTAGCTGACGAAGCGGCGAACGTCTATTTTTTGCAGCAGCATCGACAGCAGCAGGCTGATCGCCAGGGTCGCGGCAAAAATCCAGATGATATCCAGCACCGGCCAGGTTTTTAGTTCAACCCCTCTTGTCCGAAGCGCGTGGATCACCAGCGCGTGAAAACCGTAAATCCCGAGAGAGTGTCGTGAAATGACGCTCAGTACGGGAAGGGGGCGCGCATTCAGGGTGTTTTTAACGAGCGTGAGCAGCGATACGGCACAGATAAAGACCATCGGCCCGCAGTAGAGATACCAGGTATCGGCAAAATTACCGCGCCATTGAAGCTCATGCAGCGTCCCGCGTGAAATCACCGCCACGCCGGCGATAAACAGTGCCCCGCAGAGCCAGTTCAGACCGCGTTTTTGCGTGTCCATCATCCCGATGGCGCGCCCCAGCATGCCGTAAAGCACGTAATAGAAGGTATCGCCGTTGATATAGAGGTTCACCGGCAGCCACTCAAATCCGTCGATTTTCTGCGAGACCGTATTCGGGTTGGCGACAATGCCAATCACCACCATCAGGGCCAGAAGCATTTTCCCGCTGACGTTTTTCACCTGAATGAGCGGAGAGACCAGATAGATCACGATAATGGCGAAGAAGAACCACAGGTGGTAGAACACCGGTTTTTGCAGCAAATATTTGAGGGATAACCCGGCGTTAATGGAGGTGAACAGGGTGATATAGAGCAGGGCAACGGCGCTATAGAACCCCAGGCAGGCCGCGATGCGGATGAAGTGCCGCGGCTGCGCGCTGCGTTCACCAAAAAAGAGAAAGCCGGAAATCATAAAGAACAGCGGCACGCTGACGCGCGACGCAGAGTTGAGAATATTGGCGATATCCCAGTTAACGGGGCTGATGCTGTGGGCGTTCGTGACGTACCAGGTCGTCGTGTGGATCATGACCACCATCAGACACGCTATTCCTCGCAGGTTATCAATCCAGTTAATTTTTGACGGCATCAGTTCCTCGTATTCCCTGTAAAGTGAGTGTGACTCCCATTGTCCAAAAGTCTTCGTTTGGAAAATTCTGAGTTTTATTCGCAGGCTTGCCGGGAGACCGCGAGATTCGCAGAATGGCTGACCATAATCTATAAACGTGTTGATACTAAAAATAACAGCCACTGACCAGGACGGTAATAAAAATGATGATGAAGCGTGTGGCATCACTCATTCTGCTTTTCATGCTGGCAGGATGCAGTGCGCCACAAGAATCACCAGTGCAAAAAGCCCAGCAGGGCAAAATGAGCCCGGAACGTTCACTGAATATGGAGTCACTCTGCAAGGACCAGGCCGCACGCCGCTATAACTCGGACGTGCAGAAAATCAACGTCACTGGGTTTGAGCGCTTTCAGGGCAGCTATGAGCTCAAGGGCTATACGGCGCGTAAAGAAGGCTTTGTCTGCTCGTTTGATGCGGACGGCCAGTTTTTACACCTCTCCATGCGCTAGCCTGCTCGCATAATCAACAGCCAGACGCCGGCAGCGCCCTGGCGTGAATGCTTATTTCCCAATTTTCCCTAAACAACCCCGTTTCGTACTGTATATCTTGCAGCCAGCGGGTATACTGGTCCCTTCCATTTAAAACCACACGTATCCAGCACGAAATACTATGCAAAAGTTTGATACCAAGACCTTCCAGGGCCTGATCCTGACCTTACAGGATTACTGGGCTCGTCAGGGCTGTACCATTGTTCAACCTTTGGACATGGAAGTCGGCGCCGGCACTTCACACCCGATGACCAGCCTGCGCGCGTTGGGGCCAGAGCCAATGGCGACCGCATATGTGCAGCCTTCCCGTCGTCCGACCGATGGTCGTTACGGTGAGAACCCGAACCGTCTGCAGCATTACTATCAGTTCCAGGTGGTGATTAAGCCATCACCCGACAACATTCAGGAACTGTACCTCGGGTCGCTGAAAGAGCTGGGTATGGATCCAACCATTCACGACATTCGTTTCGTGGAAGATAACTGGGAAAACCCAACGCTGGGTGCCTGGGGTCTGGGTTGGGAAGTGTGGCTGAACGGCATGGAAGTGACCCAGTTCACTTACTTCCAGCAGGTTGGCGGTCTGGAATGTAAGCCGATCACCGGTGAGATCACCTACGGTCTGGAACGTCTGGCGATGTACATTCAGGGCGTAGACAGCGTTTACGACCTGGTCTGGAGCGACGGCCCGCTGGGTAAAACCACCTACGGCGACGTGTTCCATCAGAACGAAGTGGAACAATCCACTTATAACTTCGAATACGCGGACGTGGACTTCCTGTTCACCTGCTTCGAGCAGTATGAGAAAGAAGCGCAGCAGCTGCTGGCGCTGGAGACTCCGCTGCCGCTGCCTGCCTACGAGCGTATTCTGAAGGCCGCCCACAGCTTCAACCTGCTGGACGCCCGCAAAGCGATCTCCGTGACTGAACGTCAGCGCTACATTCTGCGTATTCGTACCCTGACCAAAGCCGTTGCAGAAGCTTACTATGCGTCCCGTGAAGCCCTTGGCTTCCCGATGTGCAACCGAAACAAATAAGAGGCGGCCATGTCTGAGAAAACTTTCCTGGTGGAAATTGGCACCGAAGAGCTGCCACCAAAAGCCCTGCGCAGCCTGGCTGAATCTTTTGCTGCGAACGTGACTGCCGAGCTGGATAACGCTGGCCTGGCGCACGGTAAAATTGAGTGGTTTGCTGCTCCGCGTCGTCTGGCGCTGAAAGTGGCAAACCTGGCGGCGTCTCAGCCGGATCGCGAAGTCGAAAAACGTGGCCCGGCGATTGCCCAGGCGTTTGACGCGGAAGGCAAGCCGAGCAAAGCGGCGGAAGGCTGGGCACGCGGCTGCGGCATCACCGTCGATCAGGCCGAGCGTCTGACCACCGATAAAGGTGAGTGGCTGCTGTATCGTGCCCATGTGAAAGGCGAAAGCGCGGAAGCGCTGCTGCCGGACATGATTGCCACGTCTCTGGCGAAGCTGCCCATTCCTAAGCTGATGCGCTGGGGCGCGTCCGACGTGCACTTCGTGCGTCCGGTTCACACCGTGACCCTGCTGCTGGGCGACACCGTTATTCCGGCGACCATTTTGGGCGTGGCGTCCGATCGCGTGATTCGCGGCCACCGCTTTATGGGCGAGCCTGAGTTCACCATCGACAATGCCGACGAGTATCCGCAAATCCTGCTGGAGCGCGGCAAGGTCATTGCTGACTATGAACAGCGTAAAGCCAAAATCAAAGCGGACGCGGAAGACGCGGCGCGTAAGATTGGCGGTAAAGCCGATCTGAGCGACAGCCTGCTGGAAGAAGTGACCTCGCTGGTGGAATGGCCGGTTGTGCTGACCGCGAAGTTCGAAGAGAAATTCCTGGCCGTTCCGGCTGAAGCGCTGGTGTACACCATGAAGGGTGACCAGAAGTACTTCCCGGTCTATGCCAACGACGGCAAGCTGCTGCCAAACTTCATTTTCGTGGCGAACATCGAATCGAAAGATCCGAGCCAGATTATCTCCGGTAACGAGAAGGTCGTGCGCCCACGTCTGGCGGATGCCGAGTTCTTCTTCAACACCGACCGTAAAAAGCGTCTGGAAGATCATCTTCCACGCCTGCAGACCGTACTGTTCCAGCAGCAGCTGGGTACGCTGCGCGACAAGACCGACCGTATTGCGGAGCTGTCCGGCTGGATCGCTCGTGAAATCGGTGCCGACGTTAACCACGCGACCCGCGCAGGCCTGCTCTCCAAGTGTGACCTGATGACCAACATGGTGTTCGAATTTACCGACACCCAGGGCGTGATGGGCATGCACTACGCGCGTCACGATGGCGAAGCGGAAGACGTGGCGGTTGCCCTGAACGAGCAGTATCAGCCGCGCTTTGCGGGTGATGAACTGCCGTCCAACCCGGTAGCTTGTGCTGTCGCAATTGCCGATAAGATGGACACCCTGGCGGGTATCTTCGGTATCGGCCAGCATCCGAAAGGCGACAAAGACCCGTTTGCGCTGCGTCGTGCTGCGCTGGGCGTGCTGCGTATCATCGTTGAGAAGAACCTGAACCTGGATCTGCAGACCCTGACCGAAGAAGCGGTGCGTCTGTACGGCGACAAGCTGACCAACGCCAACGTTGTGGATGACGTGATCGACTTTATGCTCGGTCGTTTCCGCGCCTGGTATCAGGATGAAGGTTACACCGTCGACACCATTCAGGCGGTGCTGGCGCGTCGTCCGACCCGTCCGGCTGATTTCGATGCGCGTATGAAGGCGGTTTCCCACTTCCGTACGCTGGAAGCGGCATCTGCTCTGGCGGCGGCCAACAAGCGTGTCTCCAACATCCTGGCGAAGTCCGACGAGACGCTGAACGAGCGTGTGAACGCCGCGACGCTGAAAGAGCCGGAAGAGATCGCCCTGGCGATGCAGGTTGTGGTGCTGCGCGACAAGCTCGAGCCGGTCTTCGCGGAAGGTCGCTACCAGGAAGCGCTGGTGGAGCTGGCCGAGCTGCGTGACGTCATCGACGCCTTCTTCGAGAAAGTGATGGTAAACGTAGAAGATAAAGAGCTGCGTATTAACCGTCTCTCTATGCTCGAGAAACTGCGTGAGCTGTTCCTGCGCGTGGCGGATATTTCGCTGCTGCAGTAATGCGCCCGTTGTGACAAATGCTAAAAACCCGCTTCGGCGGGTTTTTTTATAGTGTGTTGCTGAAAATTTAACCTTGAAATGGTCAACCCATTACCGCTATCCTTACCCCCGTTAACTTTCTCGCGCTGGAGTGCCCCCCAAAAATGAACAAACACGACTGATGAATTTCGATCCTTGCTAAAACGCCACCGCGTCGGCAGGGGATGTTTTGATTTCATTCAGGAGTGCTTATGGCTCATTTTGCGCAGTCCCCTTCTTTTATTTTGCATCAGGTCACCTGTCAGTTTCCGACGGGCGATACCCTTTTTGGTCCGCTGAATCTCACGCTGGAACCCTCCCTGTGCGCGCTGGTTGGCCGCAACGGCAGCGGAAAAACGCGTCTGCTGCGCTTGCTGGCGGGGCTGGACGAACCGGCTACCGGTCATATTGAACGCTTTGGCTCGCATGCCTGGGTGGCGCAGCAGCATGTTATTTCTTCGCAGACGACGCTGGCTGAACTTCTCGGGTATGACGCGATTTTTGCGGCGCGTAAGCGCATTGACAGTGGTGATTATCAGCCTGACGATCTGGCGTTACTCGACGGCCACTGGGATATAGCCGAACGTCTGAGCGAAGCGTTTATCAATGCGACGCTCCCACCGTTTGAGCCTGATAAGCCCGCCATAGAACTCAGCGGCGGCGAGCGCATCCGCGCCCTGCTGTGCGGGGCGTTTACGGCGGGCGCGGACTTTCTTCTGCTGGACGAACCGACTAACCATCTGGATCGACAAGGCCGGGCGTGGTTCTACGACCAGTTGAGTCGGTATCAGGGCGGCGTGCTGGTGGCCTCGCATGACCGCGAACTTCTGGAGCAGGTGCCGCGTATTCTTGAGCTGAGCGCCTCGGGTCTGCGCAGCTACGGCGGAAATTATGCGGATTATCAAGCCCAGCGCGATGCCGAACAGCAGGCTGCCCGCGCGGCGCTGGAACATGCGGCAACCGAGCGCAAACGCACCCGCGCGCGCATGCAAAAAGAGCATGATGACAGCCAGCGGCGGTCGGCAAAGACGTTACGCACCGTCGATACCCTGAATATCGCATCGTTCGAGCGGGTCAAATATAAAGGCGCGGCAAAGGAGCGGATTGGCACCTGGAAAAAACAGCACAGCGAGCAAAATGAAGCGCTGAACGCCGCGGTTAGCAGGGCGCGTGAGCGCGTTGAAGACGATAACCCGGTGATGTTCACCCTGCGGGGGAGTCAGGTCCCGGAGGGCAAACAGGTACTGGTGCTGGAGGATCTGGTGCTGGCGCATGTGCCTGTTCCACCGATAGCCTGGCGTATGGACGGACCGATGCGCGTGGCGTTAAAGGGACCGAACGGCTGCGGGAAATCGACGCTGTTAAAAACCATTCTGGGCGAGGTTGCCCCCCGTTCGGGCGGCTGTAAGGTATCCGTCAGCTGCGCTTATCTCGACCAGCATCTCTCCCGTCTCGATCTCTCGCAGTCGGTCATGACGCATCTCAATTTGAGTCATACTCCTCTGGAAGAGGGGGTATTGCGAACCCGTTTAGCGCAGCTTCAACTGGGGGCTGACAAAGTGATGCTCCCATTGGCGGCGCTCAGCGGCGGTGAGCGTCTTAAGGCTGCCCTGGCCTGCGTGCTGTGGCGCGCGGAAGCCACGCAGCTTCTGCTGCTGGATGAACCGACCAACCATCTGGATCTGGCTTCAGTCCAGGCCATTGAAGCGGCGCTGGCCGGTTTCCCTGGGGCACTGCTGGTGGTATCACACGATGAGGCGTTTTTAAGCGGCTTAACGTTAACGCATGAGCTGGTGTGGGAAGAGGCGGGGTGGCGTTGTGATAGCCTGTAAAACACAAGCCCCCGCAAAGGCGGGGGCATTCAATCTTCACTACGCGATCTGCTTGCTGAGTGCAGGGTTGGCCTGAATCAGGCGCATCAGCCGTAACTCGGTTGGGGTGGGTTTCTCACGTTTTGACTCCCACTCCTGCACCATAGCCACGCTGACACCCATCGCTCTGGCGAATTCTTCGGTTTTCAGTCCTGTCCCTTTGCGCAATTGCTCATATTCTGTAAAGGGATTGGATTTTTGTTGCAGGGTAATCGTCTGCGGTACATCTTTAAAAATGATCTGTTCCAGGCTGCTCAGCAGCTCAAACTCAGGATCTTTATATTCCATTGAGGACTCCTCTTAAATCTCACATCGTGATCAAGAACATCAGAGAGCCAGTTAAGAATAGTCCCTAATACCAACCCAGGATCGTCACGGGTGTGATTAATCGTGCGGTAACGATCGCTGTATCCGATTCAGCAATATGGAGAGTTATGCTAATTCCCTGATTAGTCATATGTCGGCTTCGCCAGGTATTTTTTTGTAAATGGTAAGAAATAAATCGGCAATAGCCGTTTTGCATGAAAAGAGTATCTTGCAAGGCTGACCTGGACTATCCTTGTCAGCGTCGGGCACGCGTGTGCCGGTGTGCGCTTTTTTGGGTGAAAGGAGTAATAAAATGGCGACAGGAAAGTCCTGCTCTCGCTGGTTTGCGCCTATTGCGGCGTTGTTGATGGTTGTTAGCCTGAGTGGGTGTTTTGATAAAGAAGGCGATCAGCGCAAAGCGTTTATCGATTTTCTGCAGAATACAGTGATGCGCAGCGGCGAGCGGTTGCCAACGCTGACTGCGGATCAGAAAAAACAGTTTGGCCCCTTTGTGTCCGATTACGCCATTCTTTATGGTTATTCACAGCAGGTGAGCCAGGCGATGGATTCCGGTATCCGCCCGGTAGTGGATAGCGTGAACGCCATCCGCGTTCCACAGGATTACATGACGCAGCGTGAACCATTGCGCCAGTCCAACGGTGCGCTTGGCGTGCTGAGCCAGCAGCTGCAGAATGCGAAAATGCAGGCTGACGCGTCACGTTCTGCGCTGAAGCAGGGCGACGATCTCAAACCGGTCTTCGACAAAGTGTATGAGAAAGTGGTGACCAAACCGTCAGAAGCACTGCAACCGTTGATTCCGGCCGCGCAAATCTTCACGCAGCAGCTGGTCCAGGTGGGTGACTTTATCGCCCAGCAGAATACGCAGGTAAGCTTTGTTGCCAACGGTATTCAGTTCCCGACCTCCCAGCAGGCAAGCCAGTACAATACGCTGATTGGGCCGCTGGCCTCTCAGCATCAGGCCTTCAGCCAGGCCTGGAGTGCCGCAGTCGCTGCCACAGAATAAACCAAAAAAACCCCGCTTCTGGCGGGGTTTTTTTATGCGTTGCGAAAATAACGCTTGTCATTCCTCTACCACATCGGTATAACTATTCCCGTCGGTTTGTTACACAGACCTAAAGCAGTTTAGTAAAGCAGTCCAGATTGTTATCCATAGATACCCTTCGTAGTGACCCTTCCTTCATCGCTTAAAAATCTGTAACGCAATCCATCAAGCCGGAAGGCACAATATATTTGTTAATAAGGTAATTTCTATGTCTGCTAAAATGACTGGTCTGGTAAAATGGTTCAACGCTGATAAAGGTTTCGGCTTCATCACTCCTGACGATGGCTCTAAAGACGTGTTCGTACACTTCTCTGCTATCCAGAACGATGGCTACAAATCTCTGGACGAAGGTCAGAAAGTGTCCTTCACCATCGAAAGCGGCGCTAAAGGCCCAGCAGCTGGTAACGTTGTAAGCCTGTAAGCTTCCAACCCAGTAGCAAAGAATTTAAAAACCCGCCTTCTGGCGGGTTTTTTCGTTTCTACCGTTGCACCTGCGGGTTCACGCAGTTTCTCTCCACCTTTCCGCTAAGGGCGGCAATAAGGTTATCGACCGCGGTGGCCGCCATGTTGTAGCGCGTCTCATGGGTGGCTGAGCCGATGTGGGGCAGGGCAACCACGTTAGGCATTGTCAGCAGCGGGGAGTCCACCGGCAGCGGCTCCTGCTCAAACACGTCCAGACCTGCTGCATGGATCTCACCGTTTTTCAGAGCCTCAATCAGCGCCTTCTCATCCACCACCGGGCCACGACCCGCGTTGATGAAAATGGCGGACGCCTTCATTTTTTCAAACGCCTCTTTACCGATCAGATGACGGGTTTCATCCGTCAGCGGCAGCACCAGGCAGACAAAATCGGCTTCCTGCAGCAGGGCATCCAGCTCGCAGTAACGGGCGTTGAAGCGTTCTTCGGCTTCACTGTGATGGCGACGCGCGTTATACAGAATCGGCATGTTAAAACCAAAATGGGCGCGCTGCGCCAGCGCCAGCCCGATACGCCCCATACCGACAATGCCCAGCGTTTTGCCGTGAACATCCACGCCGAACCAGTCCGGACCAATGCTTTTTGTCCATTCGCCCGCTTTGACGCGCTCAGCCACTTCCACCACGCGACGGGCCGTGGTGAGCATGAGCGCCATCAGCGTATCGGCCACGGTTTCCGTCAGAGCATGCGGGGTATGCATCAGCAGGATTTTGCGGGCGTTAAGCGCATCCACGTCGAAGTTGTCGTAACCCACGGAAACGGTTGAGGTAGCACGAAGCTTCGGCATTTTCTCCAGCAGGGCGACATCTACTTTTTCGCTTGAACCCAGCAGGCCTTCCGCGCTCGCGAACGCGTCGGCATGCTGTGCCACGGTTTCCGGGCGCAGGTTCTTCACCTGCGTGACGGTGAAGTGCTCTTCAAGGCGTTTCTGCAGATCTTCCGGCAGGGTTTTATACAAAATGACGGACGGCTTCATGCTAATCTCCGTTGATTTTTTAAGGATTCAGGCGTGGCGAGCGCCGACAGGGTGTTGTTGATTATTAGCAGGCTTAACAATCAGAGTAAGCCATACCGAGGCGAAAAGCGCCACCCCCATAAAGATGTACGATGCGGATGGGCTGCCGGTGGCACCGTTCAGGTAACCGACGAACCAGGAGCCGCAGAACGAACCCAGTGCACCCATACTGTTAATCAGCGCCATCGCACCCCCCGCCACGTTACGCGGCAGCATCTCGGGGATGATGGCAAAGAACGGTCCGTAAGGGGCGTACATGGCCGCACCGGCAACCACCAGCAGCGTATAAGAGACCCAGAAGTGGTTTGCGCCCACGGCCCAGGAGCCAATAAAGGCGAAGGCAGCAATCAGCAGCAGCGGCCAGACAAAGAGCTTGCGGTTCTGCAGCTTGTCCGACGCCCAGGAAACGATAATCATCGCGATGGTTGCCGCCAGATACGGTACGGATGACAGCCAGCCTACTTCGACCATACCGAGGTTTTCACCGCCGCTGCGGATAATGGACGGCAGCCACAGCACAAAGCCGTACACACCAATGCTCCAGGTAAAGTACTGCGCGCAGAGCAGGATCACGTTACGCGAGCGGAAGGCTTCACCATAGTTACGCACCGCCTTCAGACCTTGCTGTTCTTTGTCCAGCTGCGCCTGCAGCGCTGCTTTTTCATCTTCGGAAAGCCACTTCGCCTGGGCAGGTTTATCTTTCACCAGCACCCACCAGCAGAAGGCCCAGATAATTGCCGGTACCCCTTCAATGATAAACATCTCGCGCCAGCCGAAGGCCTGGATCAGGTAGCCGGACACCACCGACATCCACAGTACCGTGACCGGGTTACCGAGGATCAGGAAGGTATTCGAGCGCGAGCGCTCAGATTTGGTAAACCAGTTGCTGATGTAGATCAGCATCGCGGGCATAACCGCCGCCTCAACGACGCCGAGGATAAAGCGAATGGCGGCCAGGGCAGGAATATTGTTCACCATGCCGGTCAGCGACGCGCAGGCGCCCCAAAGGATCAGACAGATGAAGATCAGCTTACGCACGCTGCGGCGTTCCGCATAGATCGCGCCGGGGATCTGGAAGAAGAAGTAGCCCAGGAAGAAAAGGGCACCCAGCAGGGAGGAGATCCCTTTGGTGATCCCGAGGTCCTCGGTGATCCCTGCGGCGGACGCGAAGCTGAAGTTGGCACGGTCAAGGTACGCCAGGCTGTACGTGATAAACACGATTGGCATGATGTACCACCAGCGTTTTACTGCATTGGTCGAACTGTTCATAGGCTTGCCTCTGTTGTTGAGGTTGTTACCGCCGTTGTCTGTAGGGTACACGGTGGCTTAATTATCTGGTGCGGCTTGCTGCCTCACCCTGGCCCTCTCCCACAGGGAGAGGGAATTTAAACGCCGAGCTGTGCTCGTGTTGGTAATCCTTCGCTGTCGCCCTGCACCTGAATGGCCAGCGAGCCAATCTTGTTGCCTCGCGCGACGGCCTGCGGCAGCGTTTTACCTTCCAGCAGGGCGCTAATCACGCCCACGGCAAAGCCGTCACCTGCGCCGACGGTGTCGACGACGTTCTCGACCTTCACTGCCGCGACCGCGCCCTGCTCGCCGTTGGCCGTTTTAAACCACGCGCCATCGGCACCGGTCTTCAGCACCACCGCTTTTACCCCTTTATTCAGGTAGAAGTCGGCGATGCCTTCCGGCGTGCTTTCGCCGGTCAGAATCATCCCTTCTTTCAGGCCTGGCAGAACCCAGTCCGCCCGGAACGCCAGACGGTTCAGTTTCTCCACCATTTCCGCTTCGCTTTTCCACAGCACCGGACGCAGGTTGGGGTCGAACGATAGGGTTTTCCCCTGGGCTTTCATGGTGGTCGCGGCATGATCCAGCAGCTCATACGAGCTGGCAGAGAGTGCCGCGGCTACGCCGCTCAGGTGCAGATGGCGTGCGGAGGCAAAGTAATCGGCGTGGTAATCCGCGACAGAAAGGTGGCTTGCAGCCGAGCCTTTGCGGAAATACTCCACGATGGGATCGGTTCCATTTTCGACCTTGGATTTAAGCTGAAAGCCGGTAGGGAAGCGTCCGTCGAGGGTGACCCCTGCAGCATCAATCCCCTCTTTTTTCAGCGAATCGAGAACGAAATGGCCAAAGCTGTCATCCCCCACGCGGCTGACCCAGCCCACGTTCAGGCCGAGACGCGCCAGGCCGGTCGCGACGTTGAGCTCAGCGCCTGCGACGCGTTTGATAAAGTGCTCCACCGCACTCAGCTCGCCCGTTTCGGTGGCGACAAACATGGCCATGGCCTCGCCGATCGTGATGATATCCAGCGTCTTGTGCATGGTTTACTCCTCGCGTAGCAGGTTGACGTAATGGCGGGTAACGGCGGTTAAATCCGCCCCTTCCAGCGGGAACTCGATACCGCGCGGGGCATCGGCAGGCAGCTGGCCGAGCAGATCCAGCCAGCGCGCATCGGCGTGGTCCGGTGCGACGGCGCGGAAGTTATCTTTATGCGGCACGGCGGCCTTCACGTGGATATAGCTCACGGCAGGGGCCAGGTGACGCGCGGCCTCTTCAGGGGAGTCGCCCACCCACAGCCAGTTTCCCATATCAAAGGTCAGCGTGACGGGGAGCGCCATTTCCCGACAGGCGGCCTGGAAGCGCTGCATGGGCGCGAGCTGTCCGCAGTCGGTCTGATCGTTCTCCACGACCAGCGCCATGCCGCTGGTATTCAGCAGCGTACGCAGAGCGTCCAGAGGCTGCGCGTCGCGGAAATGGCCGAGGGAAACCTTCAGCCAAAGTGCGTTCAGGGTGTTGGCTTCAGAAAGATAGCGGGGCAGGTCCGGGTTGAGGGTGCCGTCGGGCATAAACAGGGCGGCGGGTGCGGAGTAGCACGCCAGCAGACCCAGCAGCTCAATGGATTCGCCCAGCGCGGGCAGCGCCAGCAGCTCTTTGCTGTTGAACAGTTCCCGGCGAATCTCCACGCCGTCTGCCCCCGCGCCAGCAATAACGGGAAGCATCGCCCGTTGACCGCCCGCCTGTCGCACCTGTTCCGCACCGTACGCGGCGGTGACCACCATAATTTTCCTGCCCATCTTCGGACTCCATCGCAACATATCAATACTATTACGCTAGATGGAACCGGTTCCAAAGAAAAGGTCAGGATGTTGAATTTATGATCGCTATCACAAGGGAAATTTAACGCGCGGTGGAGCCACGAACGATCAGCTCGCCGGAGAAGACCTGCTCGCGAACGGCATCGCTGGTGCCTTCAATACGACGAACGACTTGTTCAACAGCAGCATAGCCAATCTGCCAGGTGGGCTGTTTGAGGGTAGTAATGCCGACGCCAGCCAGCTCCGCCCACTCCAGTTCATCAAACCCCAGCAGACCGATGTCGCTGCCCCAGTGCAGGCCAATGCGCTTGAGCGAGCGGGCGACCTGCAGCGTCAGCGCCCCGTTGGCGGAGATAACCGCTTTGCGCATCCCACGATGGCGCGTATGGAACTGACGCAGGGTGTTGTCGAGCTGCCCGGCTTCGTGAAGCGGCGTTTCGGCATTTTCGGCGATCACGCCGGGATAACGCTCCAGCGTGGCGCGAAATGCGCTCAGGCGTTCACGTCGGGTGTTGACCATCCCCAGCGGTTCACTCAGAAACAGAATGGCCTCGAAGCCCTGTTCAATCAGATGTTCGGTGGCGGTCGTGGCGGCCTGGATGTTATCCAGCCCGACCACGTCGCAGGCAAATTCCGGGATTTTACGGTCGATGAGGACCATGGGCAGGGAGGATTGCTGCAGGCGATTTAAGCCTTCTTCACGCATGCCTACCGCGTTGACCACAATCCCTTCCACCTGATAGCTGCGCAGCAGGTCGAGATAATGCAGCTCCTGGTCGACTTCGTTGTTGGTATTACAGACCAGCGGCGTAAAGCCTTTCTCGCGACAGGCGGCTTCGATACCGCTGAGCACGTTCACGGAGTAGGGGTTGGTGATATCGGCGATGATCAGCCCGATAAGGCGGGTGCGGCCGCGTTTGAGCCCGCGCGCCATGAGGCTGGGACGGTAGTCGAGATCGGCAATGGCCTGTTCAATACGCGCCAGCAACGCATCGGATAGCAGGTGTTTCTCGCCGTTAAGGTAGCGCGAAATGCTGGTTTTACCGGTTTTGGCGGCTTTCGCCACGTCGCTGATGGTGGCCCGGGCTGGTTTGCTCATCACTGATTTCCCTGAATTTAGTGAGAATACCTTAGCGGGAAAATCGGACGAATCAAGTAATTTGCCCGGTGGCGCTGCGCTTACCGGAGGTTGCGGTCTGATACCCTCACCCCAACCCTCTCCCACGGGAGAGGGCGCAAACACTAAAAACGGCAACGGGGTTGCCGTTTTGCTTTTACCTACTGAATTGGGCTTAACGTAATCTCTACGCGGCGGTTCTGCGCTTTGCCTTCCGCCGTGCTGTTGCTGGCGATAGGGTTGGCAGGGCCCATGCCGCTGGTGCGGATGCGGTTTGCTTCAACGCCCTGGGTAATCAGCGAGCTGGCCACGGAATCGGCGCGCTGCTGGGACAGACGCATGTTCAGATCCTGGCTGCCGGTGCTGTCGGTGTAGCCAATCACGTTCACGGCGGTCTTGTTGTACTCTTTCAGCACCATCGCCACGCCGGTAAGGGTGTTCGCACCCGCGGGTTTCAGCGTTGCGCTGCTGCTGTCGAAGGTGACGTTGTTCGGCATGTTCAGGATGATGTTATCGCCGCTGCGCGTCACGCTCACGCCGGTTCCCTTCATTTTGTCGCGCAGCTTTGCTTCCTGCACGTCCATGTAATAACCGACGCCGCCGCCCAGGGCCGCGCCCGCCGCTGCGCCAATCAGCGCGCCTTTGCCGCGGTCTTTCTTGGAGGAGGAGAGCGCCCCAACGCCTGCGCCGACCAGCGAGCCGATACCCGCGCCAATGCCGGATTTACCCGCTTCGCGCTCACCGGTGTAAGGGTTGGTTGTGCAGCCAGAAACAGCCAGTGCACCGCTCACCAGAGCGGCAATAACGAGTACGCGTTTTTTCATCTTCTTTCCTTAATCCTTTTTATTCTTTGCCACGGCGAACGTGGCAGTTGATTATGACGTCCAGATACGGAGAAAATTCCGGGTATAACTCTGAAATTTGTGACAAACCATAAACGGTCTCAGCAAGAAGGCCGTAAAACCTGCACGCAACCAGGAGCGCACGCTTGAGCACCTCAACGAAAACCATTCTGACCGCCGCCCACTGGGGGCCAATGCTGGTCGAAACCGATGGCGAAAATGTTCTGTCGTCTCGCGGAGCATTGCCAACACAACATCCCAACTCTTTACAGACCGTCGTTCGCGATCAGGTGCACAGCAAAACACGCGTGCGCTGGCCGATGGTGCGTAAAGGTTTTCTCGCCTCACCTGACAAGCCGCAGGGCATTCGCGGTCAGGATGAGTTTGTTCGCGTGAGCTGGGATGACGCGCTGGGGCTGATCCACACCCAGCACAAGCGCATTCGCGACAGTTACGGTCCGTCGTCCATTTTCGCCGGGTCCTACGGCTGGCGCTCTAACGGGGTGCTGCACAAGGCATCGACGCTGCTGCAGCGCTATATGAGCCTGGCGGGCGGCTATACCGGTCATCTGGGGGATTACTCCACCGGTGCGGCGCAGGCGATCATGCCGTACGTCGTGGGCGGGAACGAGGTGTACCAGCAGCAGACCAGCTGGCCGCTGGTGCTGGAACATACCGACGTGGTGGTGCTGTGGAGCGCTAACCCTCTTAACACGCTGAAAATTGCCTGGAATGCCAGCGACGAGCAGGGCATTGGCTATTTCGACGCGCTGCGCAAAAGCGGCAAGCGCATCATCTGCATTGACCCGATGCGCTCTGAAACCCTGGATTTCTTCGGCGACAGCGCCGAGTGGATTGCCCCGCATATGGGCACCGACGTGGCGATGATGCTGGGTATCGCTCATACCCTGGTGGAAAACGTCTGGCACGATGTCGAATTCCTGACGCGCTGTACCACCGGCTTCGATAAATTCGCCGACTATCTGACGGGTAAAACGGATGATGTAGCCAAAACGGCAGAGTGGGCGGCTGACATTTGCGGTGTTTCTGCGGATAAACTCCGCGAACTGGCGGCGTTATTCCATAAAAACACCACGATGTTGATGTCCGGCTGGGGGATGCAGCGCCAGCAGTTTGGCGAGCAAAAACACTGGATGCTGGTGACCCTCGCCGCGATGCTGGGGCAGATCGGTACGCCGGGCGGCGGTTTTGGTCTCTCCTATCACTTTGCCAATGGCGGTAACCCCACGCGTAAAGCGGCGGTGCTGGCGTCTCTGCAAGGTTCGGTGCAGGGGGGCGTGGACGCCGTGGATAAAATCCCGGTGGCGCGTATTGTTGAAGCCCTGGAAAATCCGGGCGGTTTTTATCAGCACAATGGTCTCGACCGCCACTTCCCGGATATTAAATTTGTCTGGTGGGCGGGCGGGTCGAACTTCACGCACCATCAGGATACCAACCGCCTGATCCGCGCCTGGCAGAAGCCGGAGCTGGTGGTGATCTCCGAGTGCTTCTGGACCGCCTCGGCGAAACACGCCGATATCGTCCTCCCGGCGACCACCTCGTTTGAGCGTAACGATCTCACCATGACCGGCGACTACAGCAACCAGCATATGGTCCCGATGAAGCGCGTGGTGGCCCCGCGCGATGAGGCGCGTGATGATTTCGACGTGTTTGCTGAACTGAGCGAGCGGTGGGAAGCGGGCGGTCGCGAGCGTTTTACCGAAGGAAAAACCGATCTCGAATGGCTGGAAACCTTCTACCAGATTGCCGGACAGCGCGGCGCGGCGCAGGGCGTGACGCTCCCGCCATTTACTGAGTTCTGGGAGGCGAACCAGATCGTCGAAATGCCGGAGAGCGAACAGAACGCGAAGTTTGTTCGTTTTGCCGATTTCCGTCGCGATCCGGAGAACCACCCGCTGAAAACCGAGAGCGGTAAGATCGTGATCTACAGCGAGCGCATCGCCAGCTTTGGCTATGCTGACTGCCCGCCGCATCCCACGTGGCTCGAGCCGGACGAATGGCACGGCAACGCCCGGCCGGATCAGTTGCAGGTGTTATCTGCCCATCCCGCGCACCGTCTGCACAGCCAGCTTAACTATACCTCCCTGCGCGAGCAGTATGCGGTCGCCGGGCGAGAGCCCATCACGCTGAATACCCTCGACGCGAAAGCGCGCGGGATTGCGGACGGCGACGTGGTGCGCGTCTGGAACGCGCGTGGACAGGTGCTGGCAGGGGCGGTGGTGAGCGACGGGATTAAGCCGGGCGTGATCTGCATTCATCAGGGCGCATGGCCTGACCTTGAGCTCGCCGAAGGCGGTATCTGTAAAAACGGGGCGGTTAACGTGCTGACCAAAGATCTCCCCAGCTCGAAGCTGGGGAATGGTTGCGCAGGGAACACGGCGCTGGCCTGGGTCGAGAAATATGAGGGTCCCGAGCTTACCTTAACGGCGTTTGATCCGCCTGCCAGCTCATGATCCACGTCGGGTGTTGGGTGTCATCCTGCCAGGCGCTGTCTTCAATGCGAAAGCCCTGAGCATGGTAGAAATTCACCGCCCGGACATTTTTCTGATACACCTCCAGGGTTAAGTGCGGGAAGCGCTGTTGAACATGTTTCAGCAGCGCGCGCCCGATGCCTTTCCCGATGCATGACGGCGCCACAAACAGGGCGCCGACAAACTGAGACTGCATCACGCTGATAAATCCGCAAGGTTCGCCGTCCTGCTCCCAGACCCAGGTTTCAGCGGACGGCAGATAAACGTCCCGCACCATGGCCTCATTCTCTTTCCAGTAATTCGGCGCGATGAACGGATGCGCTTCCGTGGTGCTTTCCAGCCACAGGCTCAGCAGCGGCGCGGTATTTTCATTTTGCCATTTGCGGATCATGATGGCCTCCCGGATGACAGAAGCAGCCGGTAACGTGGTCGTTGACCAGGCCACAGGCCTGCATAAAGGCGTAGCAGATGGTGGAGCCGACAAACTTAAAGCCGCGTTTTTTCAGGGCCTTCGAGAGCGCATCCGAGGCCGGAGTGGCGGCCGGAATTTCCGCGAGCGTGGTCGCCTCCGTGACTTGCGGATCGTTATTCACAAACGTCCAGACAAAATCTGAAAATGATTCGCCGTTTTGTTCCATCGCCAGATAAGCGCGTGCATTACCGATGATGGCCTGGATCTTGCCGCGATGGCGGATGATGCCGGCATCCTGCACCAGTCGCTCGACGTCCTCATCGGTCATCGCGGCGACGGCGACGGGGTCGAACTGGTGGAAAGCGCTGCGGTAATTTTCGCGTTTTTTCAGTACCGTAATCCATGATAACCCCGCCTGCTGGCCCTCCAGGCAGATCATCTCAAAGAGCTTTTTGCCATCCCTTTCCGGCACGCCCCATTCCCGATCGTGATAGTCGATATAAAGCTGATCCTGGCTTACCCAACCGCAACGTTCCATCCGTCATCTCCCTTATTGATACTGATTTCGCAAAAATTTCGTTCTGACTGGCTTGACGTGTTTACTATAAAGACAATAGTTAATACAGGGCCATATGCTCTCTAAGCTCTTCCTGAATAACGACAAATATCGCCGAATTCGGCTCTCTCTGGGGTCGCGTTGAAGATGATAAAAAAAATCAGTGGTCGCCATGCTGTGTCTGGTCTGGTGGGGATTTCAGCCTGCCTGTTTTTTTGTAATACAGCGTCTGCCTGGCAACAGGAATATATCGTTTCAGACGCCCAAAATAATACGGCGGAACGCTATACATGGGACGCGGATCACCAACCGCGCTATGAGGATATTCTCGCGGAGCGTATTCAGTCTTCGCAAAATGCGCCGGGTCTTGCTCTGAATATACCGTCTGGCAGCACGACAGAGGGGGCGATGAGCGTAGGCTGGAATTTTCCCGTTTCAGCGCGAATTACCACCGGCCCGGTGGTGGCGTGGCGGTACGACGGCACGGCTCCCATGATGATCAACGAGTTTGGTGATAGCGCGTCGACACAGTCAGTTACGGACCCGCTCTGGCATGCCAGCGTCAGCACGCTGGGGTGGCGCGTTAACACCCAGTACGGCGATCTCCGGCCCTGGGCGCAGATCAGCTATAACCAACAGTTTGGTGAAAACCAGTGGAAATCGCAGTTTGGTATGCCGCAAACGCCAGCTCCTGCCCAAAACGGCAGCTGGATGGATGTCACCGTGGGAACGGATATTCCCTTTAATACGCACATGGCGGCCTATGCCTCGCTGGCTCAGGGGGAGCATACCACCACCGGTGAAGAGTTTTTATACACCCTCGGCGTCAGCGCCAATTTCTAGAATTGTTACTTTTTTAAACGTTACGATAACATCTCGAATACAATAACCACGGGCTTTACAGCGATAGCAGATACTAACACGCTGTCGCTTTATTCCCGTGCCAGGTCATTCATTCCCGATTCCAGGCATTTCATTCCGTTCCGCCTGCATTTCATGCCGTTTTACCCCAGGCATATTGAGGTTTTGTTTATCGTTGTCTTCAGCGAATTCCCTCAATTTATCTTGCAGGACAACTGCCATGAACACATCAACCTATAACCGCACGCGCTGGCTCACGCTCTTTGGTACCATCGTCACTCAGTTTGCGCTGGGATCGGTCTATACCTGGAGCCTGTTTAACAGTGCGCTTTCTGACAAACTCGGCGCACCGGTCAGCCAGGTCGCGTTCTCCTTTGGTTTGCTGAGCCTGGGTCTGGCGATTTCATCTTCCGTCGCGGGCAAGCTGCAGGAGCGTTTTGGCGTGAAGCGCGTGACCATGGCGTCCGGCATCCTGCTGGGGCTGGGCTTTTTCCTGACCGCGCATTCCAGCAACCTGATGATGCTCTGGCTGAGTGCGGGCGTGCTGGTGGGACTGGCGGACGGCGCGGGCTATCTGCTGACGCTGTCAAACTGCGTGAAGTGGTTCCCGGAACGTAAAGGCTTAATCTCCGCGTTTGCCATTGGTTCTTATGGTTTGGGCAGCCTCGGGTTCAAATTTATCGACGCCCATCTGCTGGCGTCCGTCGGTCTCGAAAAAACCTTTATGATCTGGGGCGCAATCGTGCTGGTGATGATTCTGTTCGGCGCCACGCTGATGAAGGATGCGCCGCAGCAGGAAGTGAAATCCGTGAATGGCGTGGTGGAGAATGATTTCACCCTCGCGCAGTCCATGCGTAAACCGCAGTACTGGATGCTGGCGGTGATGTTCCTGACGGCCTGCATGAGCGGCCTGTATGTCATCGGCGTGGCGAAAGATATCGCGCAGGGGATGGTGAAACTGGATGCAGCCACGGCAGCCAACGCGGTGACCGTCATCTCCATTGCTAACCTCTCCGGTCGTCTGGTCCTCGGTATTCTGTCCGACAAAATCGCCCGCATCCGCGTGATTACGATTGGGCAGGTGGTCTCGCTGGTCGGTATGGCGGCGCTGCTATTCGCTCCGCTGAATGAAGCCACCTTCTTCGCGGCAATTGCCTGCGTGGCCTTTAACTTCGGCGGCACCATTACCGTCTTCCCGTCACTGGTGAGCGAGTTCTTTGGCCTGAACAATCTGGCGAAAAACTACGGCGTGATCTATCTGGGCTTCGGGCTCGGCAGTATCTGCGGCTCGCTGATTGCTTCCCTGTTCGGCGGGTTCTACGTAACCTTCTGCGTGATATTTGCCTTGCTGATTATCTCCCTGGCGCTGTCAACCACGATTCGCCAGCCGCAACGTGAAGTTTTTAAAGAAGTTCATGCATAATCGCGACGAGAAAGGCCGGTAATCCGGCCTTTTTATTTTCTTAAACTGGAAATAAAGCGATACGGTCTGTTTTAGGATTTGCTTTTTTGTAAATAACTGTACTGATCACACTCTCTGCTGCCACTTTTCCGCTTCCCTGTGGTCTACTTACCACGCCTGTAGACGTTTCATTGAACGATCCCCTGAGCGTATGTCTAATCTGCCCACTTTTTGATTGAGGTGGGCGGCGGTATTGTCCCTTTTTCCGGGTAGCTTGCATGAAATACATTAAATCGATGGCGCAACAAAAGCTCTGCTTTTTGCTGGCGTTGTACATCGGCCTGTTTATGAACGGCGCAGTTTTTTTCCGTCGGTTTGACGGTTACGCGCATGATTTTACCGTCTGGAAAGGAATTGCAGCGGTTGTCGAATTGGTCGCTGCGGTACTGGTCACCTTCTTTTTATTCCGTATTCTTACCCTGTTTGGCCGTCGCGTGTGGCGAGTGCTGGCAACGTTTATCGTGCTGTGCTCGGCGGGTGCCAGCTATTACATGACTTTTATGAACGTGGTGATTGGCTACGGCATTATTGCCTCGGTGATGACCACGGATATCGACCTCTCTAAAGAGGTTGTAGGGCTCCACTTTATCCTCTGGCTGGTGGCCGTCAGCGCCTTGCCGCTGCTGCTCATCTGGAGCAACCGCTGCCGCTATACCCTTGTTCACCAGATCCGCACGCCAGGAAAGCGATTCAGAAGCGTCGCCGTGGTGCTGCTGGCGGGCCTGATGGTCTGGGGGCCGATTCGTCTGCTGGAGGTGAAGCAGAAGAATGATGAGCGTACCTCCGGCGTGGATATGCCGAGCTACGGTGGCGTGGTTGCCAACTCGTATTTACCGTCTAACTGGATCTCCGCGCTGGGGCTGTATGCGTGGGCGCAGGTGGATGAGTCCTCGGATAATAAGTCGCTGATAAACCCGGCGAAGAAGTTTACCTATGTGGCGCCAAAGGATATCGACGATACCTACGTCGTCTTTATTATCGGAGAGACCACACGCTGGGATCATATGGGCATTCTCGGCTATAACCGTGATACCACGCCTAAACTGGCGCAGGAAAAGAACCTGATTGCCTATCGTGGCTATTCCTGTGATACCGCCACCAAGCTTTCCCTGCGCTGCATGTTTGTACGCGAGGGCGGGGCGAGCGATAACCCGCAGCGTACGCTAAAAGAGCAAAACGTCTTCTCGGTGCTGCATCAGCTTGGGTTTACCTCCGACCTCTATGCGATGCAGAGTGAGATGTGGTTCTACAGCAACACCATGGCGCAAAACATCTCCTACCGCGAGCAGATTGGCGCGGAGGCGCGCAACCGTGGCAAACCTGTCGATGACATGTTGCTGATTGATGAGATGAAACTCTCACTCAACGGGAACCCTGATGGTAAGCATATGATCATCCTTCATACCAAAGGGTCGCACTTTAACTACACGCAGCGCTACCCGCGCAGCTTTGCCAAATGGACGCCGGAGTGCGTCGGAGTGGATAAAGACTGCACCAAAGCCCAGTTGATTAACTCTTATGACAACTCCGTGATGTATGTGGATCACTTTATTGATTCGGTGATTGACCAGGTTCGCGATAAGAAGGCTATTGTCTTCTATGCGGCGGACCACGGTGAATCTATCAATGAGTTCGAGCATCTGCACGGTACACCACGCAAGATGGCGCCGCCCGAGCAGTTCCGCGTGCCAATGATGGTGTGGATGTCCGATAAGTATCTGGAAGACCCGGAGAAAGCGAAGATGTTTGCCCATCTGAAGAAAGAGGCGGAAATGAAGGTGCCGCGTCGTCACGTTGAGCTGTACGACACCATTATGGGTTGTCTCGGCTACACCTCACCGAACGGTGGGATTAACGAAAACAACAACTGGTGTAAACTCCCTGATAACAGCGCAAAAGCCGCGCAGTAGCTGCTCTGGCGAGAATATCGCCAGTTGAATGGCTTTTTGAAAATAAGGGATTGACGGGGGCGCACCTCAGCAGTAAGATGCGCTCCGCATTCGGCGAGTAGCGCAGCTTGGTAGCGCAACTGGTTTGGGACCAGTGGGTCGGAGGTTCGAATCCTCTCTCGCCGACCACATTCTGAAAAGGGCTAACCGTAAGGTTAGCCCTTTTTGCATTATGGCCTTAGCTCTTCAGAGTAATCAAAACGTCCCTTACGCCCGCTTCTCCCTGCCTGTTAACGATTTTGTGACATAATCCATTGTATTTTTTTATATATAGATTGATCTTTTTTCGCGTTGCTTATGGATAACCTCAGCATTTTTCGCTGTGCGTTTTAACGTTCGCGGTATTTAGTGCTCAGATAATCACCATTCTGCAAGAAAATTTACCCATTCTGAATAAAAGTTAATCACTGATTGTTGCGAAATATGAAGATAGTTGTGCTGCAACATGGCGAGTAGCATAAATTTCCCTGCTGAAAACTGACGCTCATGGTTTTTTTAATCTTTGTTTGCGGTTTCTCACACTCAGCGTAAATCCCCGTCACCTGTATTGACGTTTTCACATTCTGTTGACAGATTGTAGGGCATGAGGGGCATTTCAGGGACGATCTGCGCTGCAACTCAAACGCTCTTCTGAAAGGATTCTCCATCCCTTTAACGCCTTCGGGCACCTCCGACCGGACCGGGTAAAAAATAAATAAAGGTCTGGCGGCGTAACACAACAAAGCAAAACATCACATTGGAGCAGAATAATGAGTATTTCCTTGAAGAAGTCAGGGATGCTGAAGCTTGGTCTGAGCCTGGTGGCTATGACCGTGGCAGCAAGCGTACAGGCAAAAACCCTGGTTTACTGTTCTGAAGGCTCGCCGGAAGGCTTTAACCCACAGCTCTTTACCTCTGGTACGACTTACGACGCAAGCTCTGTACCGATCTATAACCGTCTGGTTGAATTCAAAACCGGCACCACGGAAGTGATTCCGGGTCTGGCCGAGAAGTGGGACGTCAGCGAAGACGGTAAAACCTACACCTTCCACCTGCGCAAGGGCGTGAAGTGGCAGGACAGCAAAGAATTCAAACCAACGCGCGACTTTAACGCCGACGACGTTGTGTTCTCCTTCGACCGTCAGAAAAACGCTCAGAACCCGTACCACAAAGTCTCTGGCGGCAGCTATGAATACTTCGAAGGGATGGGTCTGCCGGATCTGATCTCTGAAGTGAAAAAAGTGGACGATAATACCGTTCAGTTCGTGCTGACACGTCCGGAAGCACCGTTCCTGGCTGACCTGGCCATGGACTTCGCCTCAATTCTCTCCAAAGAGTACGCGGACAATATGCTGAAAGCCGGTACGCCGGAAAAAGTCGACCTGAACCCAATCGGTACCGGTCCATTCCAGCTGCTGCAGTACCAGAAAGACTCCCGTATTCTGTATAAAGCATTCGAAGGCTACTGGGGCACCAAGCCGAAGATTGATCGTCTGGTCTTCTCCATTACGCCTGATGCGTCAGTGCGTTATGCAAAACTGCAGAAAAACGAATGCCAGGTGATGCCATACCCGAACCCGGCTGACATCGCCCGCATGAAGCAGGATAAGAACATCAACCTGCTGGAGCAGGCTGGCCTGAACGTGGGCTATCTCTCCTTCAACACCGAGAAGAAACCGTTTGATGACGTGAAAGTGCGTCAGGCGCTGACCTACGCGGTGAACAAAGAAGCGATCATCAAGGCGGTTTACCAGGGCGCTGGCGTTGCAGCCAAAAACCTGATCCCACCAACCATGTGGGGCTATAACGACGACGTTAAAGATTACTCCTACGATCCTGAGAAAGCGAAAGCGCTGCTGAAAGAAGCGGGCCAGGATAAAGGCTTCACCGTTGAGCTGTGGGCGATGCCGGTACAGCGTCCGTACAACCCGAACGCACGCCGTATGGCAGAAATGGTTCAGGCTGACTGGGCGAAGATTGGCGTACAGGCCAAGATTGTGACCTACGAGTGGGGCGAGTACCTGAAGCGCGCCAAAGCGGGTGAGCACCAGGCAGTGATGATGGGCTGGACCGGTGACAACGGGGATCCGGACAACTTCTTCGCTACCCTGTTCAGCTGTGCTGCAGCGAAAGACGGTTCTAACTACTCTCGCTGGTGCTACAAGCCGTTTGAAGACCTGATCCAGCCGGCGCGTGCGACCGACGATCACAACAAACGTATTGAACTGTACAAGCAGGCGCAGGTTGTTATGCACGATCAGGCTCCGGCGCTGATTGTTGCTCACTCCACCGTGTACGAGCCAGTGCGTAAAGAAGTGAAAGGCTACGTGGTTGATCCACTGGGCAAACACCACTTCGAAAACGTATCGGTTGAATAATTAAAAGCAACGCCAGGCGGCGCTGCGCTTGCACTGGCCTACGGTATGTAGGCCGGGTAAGCGTAGCGCCACCCGGCAGCAGTGCTTAATTCTCTCTCTGAAAGGAGAGGGGATAAGATTTGTGAGCAATACAGACGTCACGCCACTGGTCGTGCGTCATCAGAGAGAATCCGGGTTATGTTGCAGTTCATCCTCCGACGTCTGGGACTTGTTATCCCCACGTTTATCGGTATCACCCTTCTCACTTTTGCCTTCGTCCATATGATCCCCGGCGACCCGGTAATGATTATGGCGGGCGAGCGTGGTATTTCCCCTGAGCGCCATGCACAGCTGCTGGCTGAACTCGGCCTCGATAAGCCAATGTGGCAGCAGTATCTCCACTATATCTGGGGCGTGCTGCACGGTGATTTAGGGATTTCGCTGAAAAGCCGTCTTCCGGTGTGGGACGAGTTCGTGCCGCGTTTTAAAGCGACGCTGGAGCTTGGCGTCTGCGCCATGATTTTCGCCACCGCGGTGGGTATTCCTGTCGGGGTACTGGCTGCCGTTAAGCGTGGCTCTATTTTTGACCACACCGCTGTGGGCCTGGCGCTGACCGGCTACTCCATGCCTATCTTCTGGTGGGGCATGATGCTGATCATGCTGGTCTCGGTGCAGCTTAACCTGACACCGGTCTCCGGGCGCGTCAGCGATATGGTCTTCCTGGATGACTCCAACCCGCTCACCGGCTTTATGCTGATTGATACGGCTATCTGGGGCGAAGAGGGCAACTTCATGGATGCCGTCGCGCATATGATCCTGCCTGCCATGGTGCTGGGCACCATTCCTCTGGCGGTGATCGTGCGTATGACCCGTTCATCGATGCTGGAAGTGCTGGGTGAGGATTATATCCGCACCGCGCGCGCCAAGGGCCTGACGCGTATGCGCGTTATCATCGTCCATGCGCTGCGTAACGCCATGCTGCCGGTGGTGACCGTTATCGGTCTCCAGGTGGGAACATTGCTGGCGGGGGCGATCCTGACCGAAACCATCTTCTCCTGGCCGGGCCTGGGTCGCTGGCTGATTGACGCGCTGCAACGCCGTGACTATCCGGTGGTGCAGGGCGGTGTGCTGCTGGTCGCGACGATGATTATCCTCGTCAACCTGCTGGTCGATTTGCTGTACGGCGTGGTGAACCCGCGTATTCGTCATAAGAAGTAAGGGGCCATCATGTCACAGGTTTCTGAAAACAAAGTTGTTGCTGCACCGGTTCCGATGACGCCGATGCAGGAGTTCTGGCACTACTTCAAGCGCAACAAAGGCGCGGTGGTGGGGCTGGTGTATGTCGCTATCATGATCCTGATTGCGGTGTTTGCGAACGTCCTCGCGCCGTATAACCCGGCGGATCAGTTCCGCGATGCGCTGCTCGCCCCGCCTGCCTGGCAGGATGGCGGTAGCCTGGCGCACCTGCTGGGGACCGATGATGTGGGCCGCGATGTGCTGTCGCGTCTGATGTACGGTGCGCGCCTGTCGCTGCTGGTCGGCTGCCTGGTGGTGGTGTTATCCCTGATTATGGGGATCGTACTGGGTCTGGTTGCCGGCTACTTCGGCGGTATCGTTGATAACATCATCATGCGTATCGTCGACATCATGCTGGCGCTGCCAAGCCTGCTGCTGGCCCTGGTGCTGGTGGCGATCTTCGGTCCGTCGATCGGTAACGCCGCCCTGGCGCTGACGTTCGTGGCGCTTCCTCACTATGTGCGTTTAACCCGTGCGGCGGTGCTGGTGGAAGTGAACCGCGATTACGTCACCGCCTCTCGCGTGGCGGGTGCCGGTGCGATGCGCCAGATGTTCGTCAATATCTTCCCGAACTGCCTTGCGCCGCTGATCGTTCAGGCGTCGCTCGGTTTCTCTAACGCCATTCTTGATATGGCCGCTCTTGGCTTCCTGGGCATGGGTGCGCAGCCGCCAACACCGGAGTGGGGCACCATGCTCTCCGACGTGTTGCAGTTCGCACAAAGCGCCTGGTGGGTTGTCACCTTCCCGGGTCTGGCAATCCTGCTGACGGTGCTGGCATTTAACCTGATGGGTGATGGCCTGCGTGATGCGCTTGATCCCAAACTGAAGCAGTAAGAGGCACGAGATGGCGTTATTAAATGTAGATAAATTATCGGTGCACTTCGGCGATGAAGGCACCCCGTTTCGCGCCGTGGACCGCATCAGCTACAGCGTCAATCAGGGCGAAGTGGTGGGTATCGTTGGGGAGTCCGGTTCCGGTAAGTCCGTCAGCTCGCTGGCGATCATGGGGCTGATTGATTACCCGGGCCGCGTGATGGCGGAAAACCTGCAGTTCAACGGTCAGGACCTGAAGCGCATTTCTGAAAAACAGCGCCGCCAGCTGGTGGGCGCGGAAGTGGCGATGATTTTCCAGGATCCGATGACCAGCCTGAACCCGTGCTACACCGTCGGTTTCCAGATTATGGAAGCAATCAAGGTGCACCAGGGCGGGAATAAGAAAACGCGTCGTCAGCGGGCGATCGATCTGCTGAACCAGGTGGGCATTCCTGACCCGGCATCGCGTCTGGACGTTTACCCGCACCAGCTTTCAGGCGGGATGAGCCAGCGCGTGATGATCGCCATGGCGATTGCCTGTCGGCCAAAGCTGCTGATTGCCGATGAACCGACGACGGCGCTGGATGTGACCATACAGGCGCAAATCATCGAGCTGCTGCTGGAGCTGCAGCAGAAAGAGAACATGGCGCTGGTGCTGATTACGCACGATCTGGCGCTGGTGGCTGAAGCTGCGCACAAAATCATCGTGATGTATGCCGGCCAGGTGGTCGAGACCGGAAATTCACACGATATCTTCCGCGCGCCGCGTCACCCGTATACCCAGGCGCTTTTACGCGCGCTGCCGGAGTTTGCTCAGGATAAAGCGCGTCTGGCGTCGCTGCCGGGTGTGGTGCCGGGCAAATATGACCGTCCGCAGGGCTGTCTGCTCAATCCGCGCTGTCCGTATGCGACGGACAAATGCCGGGCGGAAGAACCAGAGCTGAACCAGCTGGCTGACGGTCGTCAGTCGAAATGCCACTACCCACTCGATGATGCCGGGAGGCCAACACTATGAGTACGCAACAGGCCACCACGCAACAGCCGCTGTTGCAGGCCATCGACCTGAAAAAATATTACCCGGTGAAGAAGGGGCTGTTTGCCCCTGAACGCCTGGTGAAAGCGCTGGACGGCGTCTCCTTTAACCTCGAACGCGGTAAAACGCTGGCGGTGGTGGGGGAGTCCGGCTGCGGGAAATCCACGCTGGGCCGTCTGCTGACGATGATTGAAGTGCCGACCGGCGGCGAGCTCTATTATCAGGGGCAGGATCTGCTCAAGCACGACCCGCAGGCGCAGAAGCTGCGTCGCCAGAAAATCCAGATTGTGTTCCAGAACCCGTATGGTTCGCTGAACCCGCGTAAAAAGGTGGGGCAGATTCTGGAAGAGCCGCTGCTGATTAACAGCAATCTCAGCAAAGAGCAGCGCCGTGAAAAAGCGCTGGCGATGATGGCGAAGGTCGGCCTCAAAACCGAGCACTATGACCGCTACCCGCACATGTTCTCCGGCGGCCAGCGCCAGCGTATCGCCATCGCGCGCGGTCTGATGCTTGACCCGGACGTGGTGATTGCCGATGAGCCGGTGTCGGCGCTCGACGTCTCCGTGCGGGCGCAGGTGCTGAACCTGATGATGGATCTCCAGCAGGAGCTGGGGCTCTCTTACGTGTTCATCTCCCACGACCTGTCGGTGGTGGAGCATATTGCCGATGAAGTGATGGTGATGTACCTGGGGCGCTGCGTGGAGAAGGGGACCAAAGACCAGATCTTTAATAACCCTCGTCACCCGTACACCCAGGCGCTGCTGTCTGCGACGCCGCGTCTGAACCCGGACGATCGTCGTGAGCGCATAAAGCTGACGGGAGAGCTGCCAAGCCCGCTGAATCCGCCGCCGGGATGTGCATTCAACGCCCGCTGCAGCCGCCGCTTTGGCCCCTGCACCCAGCTACAGCCGCAGCTGAAGGAGTATGGGGGGCAGCTGGTGGCCTGCTTCGCGGTCGATCAGGATGAAAATGGCGAGAAGCCACACGCATAACGAAAAAAACCGGCGCTAAGCCGGTTTTTTTTATGTCTGCTTGATTATTTCCGCAGGCGAATCTGGTCGACGGCGTGCTTCTCGCTCTTGGTGAGGATCAGGCTCGCACGCTCACGCGTCGGCAGGATGTTCTCTTTAAGATTCACATAGTTGATCTCATTCCATAGCCCCGTTGCCACATTGATCGCTTCTTCTTCAGAAAGCTGAGCATAGTGGTGGAAATAGGAATCCGGATCGGTGAATGCCCCTTCACGGAACTTCAGGAAGCGGTTGATGTACCAGTTCTGCAGCAGGTCTTCCGGCGCATCGACATAAATAGAGAAATCGACGAAATCCGAGACAAAGACGTGATGCGGATCGTGAGGATAGTCCATGCCGCTTTGCAGCACGTTGAGACCTTCCAGAATGAGAATATCCGGCTGGACCACCGTCTTATCCCCACCCGGGATGCGATCGTAGATCAGGTGCGAATAGACCGGCGCCGTCACGTGAGGCACGCCGGATTTCAGATCGGAGACAAACTTCACCAGACGGTGCATATCATAAGAGAGCGGGAAGCCTTTCTTCTTCATCAGCCCGCGTTCTTTTAATACTTCGTTTGGATGCAGGAAGCCGTCGGTCGTGATCAGCTCCACGCTGCGGTGTTCCGGCCAGCGGCTCAACAGTGCCTGCAGGACGCGTGCGGTGGTGCTTTTACCCACGGCCACGCTGCCTGCGATACTGATGATATAAGGAATGCGTTGACCGTTCGTCCCGAGAAACTGCTCCAGCACCGCCTGACGACGCAGGTTCGAGCTGATATAGAAGTTAAGCAAGCGCGAGAGGGGGAGATAAATTTCTGCCACTTCTTCAAGGGACAGATCTTCGTTTATCCCTTTTAACCGTGCAATTTCACCTTCCGTCAGCGTCATAGGGACGGAATCACGCAGGGCAGCCCACTGGCTGCGGTTAAAGTGAAGATAAGGCGTCATTAACGTTTGCTCTTTTTTGCTCATAAGCATGCTTCAGTGAGCCAGCATTAAACTGCCGGATCGTGGCTCATCACACAGTTAATTTTGGACAATGGGCAGGAGGTTAACACCAGATGACAGGAATAATAAGAAAAAAGATGGAAAGCGCTGCGTTACGCGGAGGCCGTCACGCTACGGTGTTTACAGTGCAAATACCCCTTACATGTTGATTATTTGACCGTGAGTGACTACTTTTACAGCGCTCAACACGCTGTTAGCATAAAATGTGAGCGAAAGAACGTTTTATGCAAATTTTTAGTTGCATGACCGCGCAGGTATCCATAGAATGCGCGCTACTTGATGCCGACTTAGCTCAGTAGGTAGAGCAACTGACTTGTAATCAGTAGGTCACCAGTTCGATTCCGGTAGTCGGCACCATCAAGTCCGGTGGGGTTCCCGAGCGGCCAAAGGGAGCAGACTGTAAATCTGCCGTCACAGACTTCGAAGGTTCGAATCCTTCCCCCACCACCACTTTCTGGCAGCGTAAATGCCGCCGGAGCTGGTTGGAAAAATTAGCCAGCTCAAACTGAAAAAGAGAGAAATCTCTTTTTTTGTTACAGAAAGAACTGGGTAGCCGAGTTTCAGGATGCGGGCATCGTATAATGGCTATTACCTCAGCCTTCCAAGCTGATGATGCGGGTTCGATTCCCGCTGCCCGCTCCAATACGTGCTGATATGGCTCAGTTGGTAGAGCGCACCCTTGGTAAGGGTGAGGTCCCCAGTTCGACTCTGGGTATCAGCACCACTTCACTTCTCCTTCCCGTTTCTCTCTGTTTCAATTTTACTGTATTCAACAATTCAGGCATTTCGCCTGGTTGATGTGGTGATATCACCGATTTATCCGTGTCTTAGAGGGACAATCGATGTCTAAAGAAAAGTTTGAACGTACAAAACCGCACGTTAACGTCGGTACTATCGGCCACGTTGACCATGGTAAAACAACGCTGACCGCTGCAATCACTACCGTTCTGGCAAAAACCTACGGTGGTTCTGCTCGTGCATTCGACCAGATCGATAACGCACCAGAAGAAAAAGCTCGTGGTATCACCAT
>NZ_PUQF01000024.1:0-73192 GCF_003331015.1 Enterobacter sp. GER_MD16_1505_Eko_090
TCGTCCGAGGACGTTAAGAATCCATGTCACTTTGAGTGCCCACACAGATTGTCTGATAAATTGTTAAAGAGCAGTGCCGCTTCGTTTTCGCTGCGGCGCGGGGTGTGCATATTACGCTTTCCCGCTTCAGAGTCAAGCGTTTATTTTCGCTATTCTCTGCTGACCCGGCGGCGTGCGTGCCGTTGTTCCGTGTCAGTGGAGGCGCATTATAGGGAGTAATTCCGAACCTGCAAGGATAAAGTGAAAATTATTTACTGACTGCTCACTTTCCAGGCAAACCTCACTCCAGATCTCAATTTTCGCCTGGTTTTTAAACAAAAACGAGCCGCAAGCGGCTCGTTTTTGCGTTTTGTGACTTACTGCACTGCCACAATGCGATCGTCGTTGGCTTCAAGACGGATAATTTTACCAGGAACCAGTTCCCCGGAGAGGATCTGCTGCGCCAGCGGGTTTTCGATCTGCTGCTGGATAGCACGTTTCAATGGACGCGCACCGTACACCGGATCGTAACCATTCTTACTCAGCAGTTTCAGCGCATCGTCGGAGATGTGAATTTCGTATCCACGCTCTTCCAGACGTTTGTACAGACGCTGCAGCTGAATCTGCGCAATCGACGCGATGTGTTTCTCACCCAGAGGATGGAATACCACCACTTCATCAATACGGTTGATGAACTCCGGACGGAAGTTATGGCTTACCACACCCAGCACCAGATCCTTCATGTGGCTGTAGTCCAGTTCACCGAAACGTTCCTGAATCAAATCGGAACCCAGGTTCGACGTCATAATGACAACCGTATTACGGAAGTCGACCGTTCTCCCCTGCCCGTCGGTCAGACGACCATCGTCCAGCACCTGAAGCAGGATGTTGAACACATCCGGATGCGCTTTTTCCACCTCATCCAGCAGGATGACGGAATAAGGACGACGACGCACCGCTTCTGTCAGGTACCCACCTTCTTCATAACCCACATATCCAGGAGGCGCCCCGACCAGACGCGAGACGGAGTGTTTCTCCATAAACTCGGACATGTCGATACGCACCATCGCATCGTCGCTGTCGAACATAAAGTTAGCCAGCGCTTTACACAGCTCGGTTTTACCGACACCCGTCGGCCCCAGGAACAGGAATGAACCAATCGGACGGTTCGGATCGGACAGCCCTGCACGGCTACGACGAATAGCATTCGATACCGCTTCAACCGCTTCATTTTGACCAATCACACGATTGTGGAGATCGTTCTCCATGCGCAGCAGTTTTTCACGCTCACCTTCCAGCATGCGCGCCACGGGAATACCGGTCCAGCGCGCCAGGACTTCCGCAATCTCGGCATCCGTCACTTTATTACGCAACAGACGCATCGTTTTACCTTCTGACTGCGTCGCTATCTCAAGCTGTTTTTCCAGCTCAGGAATTTTGCCGTACTGCAGCTCTGACATTCGCGCCAGGTCGCCCACGCGTCGCGCCTGCTCAATGGCAATTTTTGCCTGTTCGAGTTCAGCTTTGATGGTCTGCGTACCAGAAAGGGAGGCTTTCTCGGCTTTCCACTCTTCTTCAAGCTCAGAATACTGGCGCTCTTTATCGTCCAGCTCTTCATTGAGCATATCGAGACGTTTCTTACTGGCTTCATCAGACTCTTTCTTCAGCGCCTGCTGTTCCAGCTTGAGCTGAATGATGCGTCGGTCGAGTCGGTCCAGCTCTTCCGGCTTCGAGTCAATCTGCATACGAATGCTCGACGCCGCTTCATCAATCAGGTCGATCGCTTTATCCGGCAGCTGACGGTCAGCAATATAACGATGCGAAAGCGTCGCCGCCGCAACGATGGCCGGGTCAGTGATCTGCACATGGTGGTGCAGTTCATAGCGCTCTTTCAGACCACGCAGGATGGCGATGGTATCTTCAACGCTTGGCTCGGCAACAAACACTTTCTGGAAACGACGTTCCAGCGCAGCATCTTTCTCAATGTACTGACGGTACTCATCCAGCGTGGTGGCACCGACGCAGTGAAGTTCACCGCGCGCCAGTGCAGGTTTCAGCATGTTCCCGGCATCCATTGCGCCGTCTGCCTTACCGGCACCGACCATGGTGTGCAGCTCGTCGATAAACAGGATGACGTTACCTTCCTGTTTCGCCAGATCGTTCAGCACGCCTTTCAGACGCTCTTCAAACTCACCGCGGTATTTCGCACCGGCCACCAGTGCGCCCATGTCCAGCGCCAGTACGCGGCGGCCCTTCAGACCTTCCGGCACTTCACCGTTCACAATACGCTGCGCCAGCCCTTCAACAATCGCGGTTTTACCGACACCCGGTTCACCTATCAGTACCGGGTTGTTCTTGGTACGACGTTGCAGTACCTGAATGGTACGGCGGATTTCTTCATCACGGCCGATCACCGGGTCAAGTTTGCCCTGTTCAGCACGCTCGGTCAGATCGACCGTAAATTTCTTCAAAGCCTGACGTTGGTCTTCGGCTCCCTGATCGTTCACGCTTTCACCTCCGCGCATGTTCTCAATCGCCTGAGTCACATTGGCGGTGGTCGCACCGGCAGATTTCAGCAGGTCGGTCAAGGTACCGCGTGATTCAAGCGCCGCCAGAACAAACAGCTCTGACGAAATAAAATTGTCCCCACGTTTTTGCGCCAGCTTGTCGCAAAGGTTCAGGACGCGCACCAGATCCTGCGACGGCTGAACGTCGCCGCCGGTCCCTTCGACCTGCGGTAAACGGCTCAGCGCCTGATCGATAGCGGTGCGTAACTGGCCAGCATTAATGCCAGCGGACGTTAATAAAGGACGTACCGATCCCCCTTCCTGATTCAGCAAGGCGCTCATTAGATGAAGAGGTTCGATAAATTGGTTGTCGTGCCCCAGTGCGAGGGACTGGGCATCGGCGAGAGCAAGCTGGAATTTATTAGTAAGACGATCCAGACGCATAACTCCTCCCATAACAGGTCAAATTTGCTACTGGAGATTAAATGAGGTCATCCCTCAATTATTCAAGGTTAATGACCTGAATTATGTGAAAAGAAAACGGCACGTGCCGGATCGTCTTGATTCTTTAGGTTATATCAGCCAAATGAAACTTGCCATACGGCCCGTCGTCTTGTCGCGGCGATAAGAGAAAAAATCACCCTTTTCGGTGAAGGTGCAGCGATCGCCGCCGAAGATCTGCGTCACGCCGACGCGGTTCAGGCGCTGGCGGGCGAGCTGGTAAATATCGGCCAGATATTTATCCCCCGAAGGCAGGAAGGCGTCCACCGCTTGCGGATCTTTTTCCATAAAGGCTTCGCGAACTTCCGGCCCCACTTCAAAAGCGCGAGGGCCAATGGCCGGGCCAAGCCAGGCCATAATATTGGCGGGCTCATCCTTAAAGCAGGCGACGGTCTCTTCCAGCACGCCTTCACACAGTCCACGCCAGCCCGCGTGCGCTGCAGCCACCTCGGTGCCTGCACGGTTGCAGAACAGCACTGGCAGACAATCGGCGGTCATTACGGCACAAACGGTTCCCGGAGTATTGCTGTAAGAGGCATCAGCGCGTTTGGAAGCATAGGGCTCTCCCGTCAGCTTCAGCACCGCCTTGCCATGAACCTGTTCCAGCCAGACCGGTTTCGACGGCAGGTTCCCCGCTGCAAACAGACGCCTGCGGTTCTCTTCCACGTGTTCCAGGTTATCGCCACAGTGTGCGCCGAGGTTCAACGACTCCCACGCGCCCTGGCTCACACCGCCAGTGCGGGTTGAACTGCAGGCAGCCACGCCGGCAGGCAATGGCCACTCCGGGACAATCAGTTTGGTCATAACCAGTCCACTTGATCCTTATGTTCTTCGAAATCAGCACGCATGGCGTCAATAAGGTCCACCATATCCTGCGGGATAGGCGCATGCCACTCCATCTGAATACCGGTGATAGGGTGATAAAGACGCAGCATGGTCGCGTGCAGCGCCTGACGGTCGAATTTACGCAATACGCTGATGAACTCATCCGATGCGCCTTTAGGCGGACGCGGACGACCACCGTAGACCTGATCCCCCACCAGCGGATGGGTAATGTGGGCCATATGCACGCGGATCTGGTGAGTACGTCCGGTCTCCAGACGCAGACGCAGGCGCGTATGAATACGGAAGTGCTCCATAATGCGGTAATGCGTCACCGCCGGTTTACCCATCGGATGCACCGACATATGGGTACGCTTGGTTGGGTGACGGCTAATGGGCTCTTCCACCGTCCCGCCAGAAGTCATATGCCCAATGGCTACCGCTTCATACTCACGGGTGATTTCGCGCAGCTGCAGCGACTCCACCAGACGTGTCTGAGCAGGAACGGTCTTCGCCACCACCATCAGACCGGTAGTGTCTTTATCCAGACGGTGCACGATGCCCGCGCGCGGAACATCCGCGATCGGCGGATAGTAATGGAGAAGTGCGTTAAGTACCGTACCGTCAGGGTTTCCCGCACCTGGATGAACAACCAGGTCGCGCGGCTTGTTGATCACCAGAATGTCATCATCTTCATAGACGATGTCCAGTGGGATATCCTGCGGCTCGAAGCGGATTTCCTCTTCGATTTCAGCATTGATGGCGACAGCTTCCCCACCTAACACTTTCTCTTTTGGTTTGTCCCAGATCTTGCCGTTTACCATCACGCGCTGGTCAAGGATCCATTCTTTTATGCGTGAACGCGAATAATCAGGGAACAATTCGGCCAAAGCCTGATCTAAGCGTTGACCGAGCTGATTTTCGGAGACTGTTGCGGTGAGTTCTACTCGTTGTGCCATAAACTGCTTCTTCGTTTAACGTTGGGTTTTACGGCTTTGCCGTTTAATATAGTGTGCTATTGTAGCTGGTCTTAATCGGGAGCAGGAACAGAGTTTCTCCCGGACAAACATTTGAGGAAAGTCAAAACGTCATGACGCGCATGAAATATCTGGTGGCAGCGGCCACGTTGAGCCTGGCTTTGGTGGGCTGCTCCGGTTCAAATGAACAGGTCCCTGACAATCCGCCGAATGAAATCTATGCGACTGCACAACAAAAGTTGCAGGACGGTAACTGGAAACAGGCGATAACGCAACTGGAAGCGTTGGATAATCGCTATCCATTTGGTCCGTATTCGCAGCAGGTACAGTTAGATCTCATCTACGCATACTATAAAAATGCCGATCTGCCGCTGGCTCAGGCAACCATCGATCGTTTCATGCGTCTGAACCCGACTCATCCTAACATCGACTATGTGATGTACATGCGCGGGCTCACCAACATGGCGCTGGACGACAGTGCGCTGCAGGGCTTCTTCGGCGTGGATCGTTCCGACCGTGACCCGCAGCATGCGCGTGATGCCTTCAATGACTTTTCTAAACTGGTGCGCGGCTATCCAAACAGCCAGTACGTGACCGACGCCACCAAGCGTCTGGTGTTCCTGAAAGATCGTCTGGCGAAATATGAATACTCCGTGGCGGACTACTATACCCGCCGTGGCGCATGGGTTGCCGTGGTTAACCGCGTAGAAGGTATGCTGCGTGATTACCCGGATACTCAGGCAACGCGCGACGGCCTGAAGCTGATGGAAAATGCTTACCGTCAGATGCAGATGACCGCTCAGGCTGAAAAAGTGGCGAAAATCATCGCCGCGAACAGCAGCAACACCTGATTTTGCCTCAATGCAAAACGGCAGCCCGAAGGCTGCCGTTTTTTTATTCGTTTCTGAGCGTCGCTGAAGCGCGTTAGCCTCAACACATCCAGTCAACTATGGCCTCAATTTTTGCCTTCTACAAGGTAAATCTCACCTCTTCCTGCCCTGCCTCACAAAAAAGATTCCCTGACAAAAACCGACAAAATAACGTGATCTAAATCACACATTTTGACATTAGGTCGGGTATGCTGGAATCACCAAGACGGAAAGACAAGAGGTAAAATTTATGACAATGAACATTACCAGTAAACAAATGGAAATTACTCCGGCAATTCGCCAGCACGTCGCAGACCGTCTCGCCAAACTGGATAAATGGCAAACACATTTGATTAATCCACATATCATCCTGTCCAAGGAGCCGCAGGGTTTCATCGCTGACGCAACTATCAATACTCCAAACGGCCATCTGGTCGCCAGCGCAAAACATGAGGATATGTACACCGCAATTAACGATTTGATCAACAAGCTGGAACGGCAGCTCAATAAAGTGCAACACAAAGGTGAAGCCCGTCGCGCCACAACGTCGGTGAAAGACGCCAGCTTCGCGGAAGAAGTTGAAGAAGAGTAATCCTTTAAATTGAGTGTACCGCCAACGCGCCTTCGGGCGCGTTTTTTGTTTTTTATTGACAGGGTGAAAACAGTACGGGTACTTTAACGGTATCACTCACAGGATGACTTTATGAAACTTACGCCGTTCTTCTTCGCATTCTTTTTTACCTTCCCCTGAACGGGAGGCGTTTCGTCGTGTGATAAAGAATGCGAAGACGAACAACAAGGCCTCCCACACCGGGGGGCCTTTTTTATTGATAACGATAAGATGAGACAGGCAACACTATGACATCGGAAAACCCGTTACTGGATCTGCGCGTAAAAATCAGCGCGCTGGATGAGAAACTGCTGGCGCTGCTGGCCGAACGCCGCGCCCTTGCCGTTGAAGTGGGCAAAGCCAAGCTGGACTCCCATCGTCCGGTCCGTGATATCGACCGCGAGCGGGATCTGCTGGAACGTCTCATTCAGCTCGGCAAAGCGCATCATCTCGATGCCCACTACATTACCCGGCTGTTCCAGCTCATCATCGAAGACTCCGTTCTGACCCAGCAAGCGCTACTCCAGCAGCACCTCAATAAAACCAATCCGCACTCTGCGCGTATCGCTTTCCTCGGGCCAAAGGGCTCCTATTCTCACCTGGCCGCACGCCAGTATGCCGCTCGCCATTTCGAAGAATTTATTGAAAGCGGCTGCGCGAAGTTTGCCGACATTTTTAACCAGGTCGAGACCGGCCAGGCGGATTACGCCGTGGTGCCGATTGAAAACACCAGCTCCGGCGCCATCAACGACGTCTACGATTTGCTGCAGCACACCAGCCTGTCGCTGGTCGGCGAGCTGACGATCCCTATCGATCACTGCGTGCTGGTCTCCGGTTCAACGGACCTGAACACGATCGAAACGGTCTACAGCCACCCGCAGCCGTTCCAGCAGTGCAGCCAGTTCCTGAACCGCTATCCAAACTGGAAAATTGAGTACACCGAAAGCACCTCGGCGGCGATGGAAAAAGTCGCCCAGGCGAACTCTCCCACCGTCGCGGCGCTCGGCAGCGAAGCGGGCGGCGCGCTGTATGGTTTACAGGTGCTGGAACGCAACCTGGCGAACCAGACGCAAAATATTACCCGCTTCGTGGTGCTGGCCCGCAAGGCAATCAATGTGTCTGACCAGGTACCGGCCAAGACTACGCTGCTGATGGCCACCGGCCAACAGGCCGGTGCGCTGGTTGAAGCCCTTCTGGTGCTGCGTAATCACAATCTGATCATGACCCGGCTGGAATCGCGCCCAATCCACGGTAACCCGTGGGAAGAGATGTTCTACCTTGATATCCAGGCCAACCTGGAGTCTGCTTCCATGCAGAAAGCCCTGCGCGAGCTGGGCGAGATCACGCGTTCCATGAAGGTGCTGGGCTGCTACCCGAGCGAAAACGTCGTTCCGGTCGATCCAATCTAACGTTCGATAAAACGGCTTTTCTTCATCCCTGCCACGCTCACCGGCAGGGTGAAGATGGCGCCGGAGAGCGGATATTTCGCTACCTCCTCCGCCTCCATATTCTCCCGCGTGGTGGTAATAAACAGCGTTTTCATATCATCGCCGCCAAAGCAGACCATCGTCGGGCAACGTACCGGCATGCGATACTCTTCCAGCTGCTCCCCTTGCGGTGAAAAACGCGCGATGCGCCAGCCGTCAAACAGCGCGCTCCAGTAGCAGCCTTCCACATCCATCGCCGCGCCGTCCGGTATCCCCTCGCCCTCTTTAAACTGACGAAACACTTCTCGCTTACCCGGTTCGCCCTGCTCATCAAGCGACGTACGATAGATCACACCATTTGGCGTATCTGAGGTAAACATCCACTGCTTATCCGGGCTAAACGCTAAGCCATTATGCCCGTGGATATCGCACTGGATCACCTTCGGCGTCAGGTCGTTGTCGATGCGCATCAGCAGGGCACCGTTGTAATCTCCCGGCCCCCAGAACGTGCCCGCATAGAACCGGCCCAGATGGTCGGTGCCTCCATCGTTAAAACGCGCCAGCTGCGGGTTAGAGGGGTTATCACACACCTTGCGGCGCAGCAGGCCGTGTTTATCGGTCAGCCAGATACCCGTTCGCATCGCAACGATAAAACCACCCTGCTCACGCAGCGCGAAACACCCCACCTCCTCGTGGAAAGAGAGTACGGTGTGTTCCGCCGTCGGCAGATGGTAGCGGTGGATCTCGCCTTCCAGAATATCGGCCCAGTAGAGCGCCTGCTCTTCGGCGCTCCACGTCGGGCATTCAGGCAAATGCCCGGTGTAATTCAACAGCAGGTGCGGTTCGGCCATGACAGTTCCCCAAAATGAAAAAAGCCAGCATTGCTGGCTTTCAGTATATACATCATCGCATTACTGGCGACTGTCATTTGCCTGGCGCAACAACGTCCGGCTCTCATTCTGGAAACGCTGCGCATAATCGCCAAACCAGTGCTCGACCTTGCGGAAGCTGTCGATAAACGCCTGCTTGTCTCCGTGCTCAAGCAGCGTAATGGCTTCTCCAAAGCGCTGATAGTAGCGCTTGATCAGTGCCAGGTTGTTTTCGGAGGACATAATAATGTCCGCGTACAGCTGCGGATCCTGCGCGAACAGACGCCCAACCATCGCCAGCTCCAGACGATAGATAGGTGAAGAGAGCGCCAGCAGCTGTTCAAGCTGCACGTTCTCTTCCGCCAGATGCAGGCCGTAGGCAAACGTGGCAAAGTGGCGCAGCGCCTGAATGAACGCCATGTTCTGGTCGTGCTCAACCGCGCTGATGCGGTGCAGTCGCGCGCCCCATACCTGAATCTGTTCCAGGAACCACTGATAGGCTTCCGGCTGACGACCGTCGCAGTAAACCACCACCTGCTTAGCCAGGCTGCCGCTGTCCGGACCAAACATCGGGTGCAAACCCAGCACCGGCCCGGTATGCGCAGCCAGCATTGCCTGCAGCGGACCATTTTTGACGGAGGCCAGATCCACCAGGATACAGTCTTTCGGTAAAGGAGGAAGCTTCCCGACGATCTGCTCCGTCACGTGGATCGGCACGCTGACGATAACCATCCCGGCATCTTTCATGAGCTCCGGCGCCTGCGCCCAGTCCTCTTTTTCCAGAATGCGCACCTGATAGCCAGAAAGCGTCAGCATTTTTTCAAACAGACGCCCCATCTGTCCTGCCCCGCCGACAATCACCACCGGCCGCAGGGTCGGGCAAAGGGTTTTGAACCCCTTGTCGTTTTCGCTGGAATAGGATTCCCGCATCACGCGACGCAGGACGTCTTCAATCAAGTCCGGCGAAACGCCCAGCGCCTGCGCCTCTTTGCGACGGGAGGCGAGCATAGAAGCTTCGCGCTCCGGGACGTAAATCGGCAGGCCGTATTTGCTTTTCACCTCACCGACTTCGGCAACCAGCGCCATGCGGCGCGCCAGCAGATCCAGCAGCGCCTTATCCACTTCATCAATTTGATCGCGCAGTGCGGTCAATTCAGCAACCATAACTACCCTCTTAAGCCAGACGCGTCGCCAGCTGGCCGCTTAAATCTTTATGGATCTCACGCAGCAGTGCATCGGTGGTCTCCCAGCTGATGCAGGCATCCGTCACGGAGACGCCGTGCTTCATGGCACTGCGCGGTTGTTCAGATGATTGATTGCCTTCATGAATATTGCTCTCAATCATCAGACCGATAATCGAACGGTTGCCATCTTTGATCTGGGCGACCACGGATTCCGCAACCGCAGGCTGACGACGGTAATCTTTATTCGAATTACCATGACTGCAATCTACCATCAGTGCCGGGCGCAGTCCCGCCTGCTCCATCTCTTTTTCACACTGCGCCACGTCCGCCGGACTGTAGTTCGGGGCTTTCCCGCCGCGCAGGATCACGTGCCCGTCCGGGTTACCCTGAGTTTGCAGAAGGCAGACCTGGCCCGCCTGGTTGATACCGACGAAACGGTGCGGCATGGCGGCCGCGCGCATGGCGTTGATCGCCGTCGCCAGGCTGCCATCGGTACCGTTTTTAAAACCAACCGGCATCGACAGGCCAGACGCCATCTCGCGGTGGGTTTGCGATTCCGTGGTACGCGCGCCAATCGCGGACCAGCTGAACAGATCGCCAAGGTATTGCGGGCTGTTCGGATCCAGCGCTTCGGTTGCCAGCGGCAGGCCCATGCTGACCAGCTCCACCAGCAGGCGACGCGCAATCTTCAGGCCTGCTTCCACATCAAACGAGCCATCCATGTGCGGATCGTTAATCAACCCTTTCCAGCCAACGGTAGTACGTGGCTTCTCAAAATAGACGCGCATCACCAGGTAGAGGCTATCGCTGACCTCCTCCGCTAATGCTTTAAATCGACGAGCGTACTCAATGGCGGTTTCAGGATCGTGAATAGAGCAAGGACCACACACCACCAGCAGGCGCGGATCGCGGCCGGCGATGATGTCAGAAATGGTCTGGCGCGAGTGCTCAATCTGAGCCTCCTGCGCGACGCTCAGCGGAAATTCTGCTTTCAGCTGATCCGGAGTAATTAAAACCTGTTCGTCAGTGATATGTACGTTGTTCAGCGCGTCTTTTTGCATGATGGCGATCCTGTAAAGCTCGTTTGCGATAGTTGTTTTCCTCAATGAGGTGAAACCACGATACCATAAAAAGTAAACATTTCAATCCAAAATACGTACACATTAATTTACATCGGCCAATTTATTGCAAAAATCAGCCGTCAAAAACGTAAAGTTTAAATTACAGACATACTTTCTTAAGCCAGGCTATGCTGAAATAAAAAGGAGAATGGCTATGCGTTCAATTGCTCTCACGCTGTTGTCGCTGTTTTTAACGGGCTGCCAGATCAATCCTTATACCTTCCAGCCCGACTGGACCAGTCCATCCTGGTTTGATGCCGGTAAAGAAGACGCCATGAATGGCCTGCCGGTTAAAGATAACCAGACCCTGGCCGATAGTTTTAACGACACCCACGTTGATCGTAGTGAATATCTTCGCGGCTATGCCGATGGTCAGAAGAGAGTCTGCGAAGAAGGGTTTATTCACGCCTGGGGATTAGCGGGCAAATCTTTCCCTGCCAGTTGCGATACTGCTGAAAACGCGGCAAAACTGCGTGCGTCATGGCAAAAAGGGATGGATGAAAGTATGCGCTCCAGCAGACTCAATTAAGTCTGTTTTTAATCACCGGAAAATAAACAACAGTAGGATTTAGCTTAGGTTGACCTGAGGCTATTTCTGACATAATGACGGCTCTGACAAACAATGGTATTCTGCCCGCAACTCTTAAGGACATCTATTTCCAGAGCGATGTGGCGGATTCTGGTGAGAAATTTATTCTTGATCTCTTTTTTCCGACTCACTCTGGTGTTAATGCTGTTCATTATGGTGGGCCCAGCGACGGCAGGCACGCTCACGGAAACGGATAAATCGGTACGCTCGATAGTCTCAGGCATTGTGAGCTATACGCGATGGCCGTCACTATCCGGGCAGCCTAAACTCTGCATCTATGCCACTTCTCACTATACGCACGCGCTTAGCGGCGACGAAGGGCACAACGAGTTACCCTATACTCCCGCTATTGTACATAACGATCGGGAAGCCCTGGCCGCGACGTGCGATGCGATTTATTTCGGGTCTGAATCACCGGCAAAACAACTTGAATTAATAAGCCAATATCAGGGCAGAGCATTGCTATTAATCTCAGAGCAAAATCCGGAATGTGTAATTGGCAGTGCCTTTTGCCTGATGATCGATCGTGGCCAGGTCCGGTTCTCCGTCAACCTGGATGCATTGACGCGCAGTGGCGTAAGAGTCAATCCGGATGTATTAATGCTGGCACGGAATAAGCAGCATGGATAAAGATTTCACTTCAACGCCACGGCCGACGTTTAAAAGAACGTTGAGGCGAAACAGCATGATAAGCGTCATTATCACGATGACGTTAATATGGCTGTTGCTCTGTTTTGCTTCCGTTGTGACGTTAAAACAATACGCGCAAAAGAATCTCGAATTAACCGGCGCCACGATGAGCCACAGCCTAGAAGCCTCGCTGGTTTTCAACGACTCGCTGGCGGCCAACGAAACGCTTGCAGCCCTGGGCAAACAGGGGCAGTTTGCCGCGGCGGAGGTGATTAACGCGCATAAAAAGCGGTTCGCCTACTGGTCCTGGAACCCGGAAGATAACAACGACACGCTGGGCGCGCTGGTCAGCCGCTGGCTTTTCCCCGTACCGGTTGCGCAGCCCATCATGCATAACGGCTTAACGATCGGCGAAATCCGCCTTACCGCGCGTGACAGTCTGATCAGCCATTTCATCTGGACGTCGTTTGCCGTACTGACCGGCTGCATTCTCTTTGCCGCCGTGGTCGCGCTCGTCATTACCCAGTCTTTGCATCGTGGAATGGTCACGGCCCTGCAGAACATTACCGACGTCGTTCATGACGTGCGCACGAACCGAAATTTCTCCCGCCGGGTGAAAGACGGCCGTATCGAAGAATTTCACCAGTTTGGCGAAGACTTCAATAGTCTTCTGGATGAAATGGAAGAGTGGCAGCTGAAGCTTCAGGCGAAAAATGCCCAGCTGTTGCGGACCGCCATGCACGACCCGCTTACCGGTCTTGCCAACCGCGCGGCGTTTCGTAACAGCATTGCGGCATTAATGAATGACCCTTCAGCCAGAACAAACTCGGCCCTGCTCTTCCTCGACGGTGATAATTTTAAGTTTATTAACGACACCTGGGGACACGCGGCAGGAGACTGCGTGCTGATCGAAGTCGCCAGCAGGATGATGGAGTTTGGCGACAAACGTCATCAGTCCTACCGTCTTGGCGGTGACGAATTTGCCATGGTGCTGTACGGCGTGCACTCTGAGCTTGAGGTTCAACATATTTGTGCTGCGCTTTCGCAGCAGTTTATCCGTCCGTTTGATCTTCATAACGGACAAAAAGCATCGATGTCACTCAGCATTGGCTTTGCTCTGGCGTGGGAAAATACTTCCGTGGAAGCATTACTGGAGAGGGCTGACCGCAACATGTACCAGGTTAAAAACCAGCGTACGAAAACAATAAGTTAGAAAGGATACACTATGTTAAAACGTTACTTCGCGCCCTTAGTACTGGCCTCACTGGTTCTGGCAGGCTGCCAGTCGCCGCCGGAAGGCAAATTCACTCCTGAGCAAATTGCGGCGATGAAGTCTTACGGTTTTAACGAACTGAACGGTGACTGGTCGCTTGGGATGTCGGACACCATCCTGTTTGATAAAAATGACGCCAGGCTGCGATCGGAGAGTGAAACGCAGATCCAGTCCATGGCCTCTCGCCTGGCGGAAACCGGCCTGACCCACGCGCGAATGGACGGTCACACAGATAACTACGGGGAAGAGAGCTACAACGAAGCGCTCTCGTTAAAACGCGCCAACGCCGTGGCCGATGCCTGGGCGAAGGGGGCAAATATCCCGCGCAGCAATCTCACCACGCGGGGATTAGGTCAAAAATACCCGGTTGCGAGCAACAGTACCTCACAAGGGCGCGCTGAAAACCGCCGCGTCGCAGTGGTAATCAGCACGCCATAAGGCTATTTAGCGGAGGATTCGGCGAGCGTCACCCTGGTTGCCGCTCGCCAGCGCAGCCAGTCCACCAGAACAAACAGCGCCAGACTCACGCCCATCACTGGCAATGCCAGTCCCAACAGTACGCTGATTAACACCGTAACGCCTCTTCCCCACACTGACAAGGCAAGCCAGCTCTGGCAAAGCGTCTGTACCGGACTCACTGCCGATTGCGCCGGATGACGCATCCACCACATTCGGTATCCCCAGATAATGAGCACGCAAAGGGCAAGACCGAAAGCCAGCAGCAGCAGCTGGTTCGCCAGGCCGAATAAGATCCCCATATGGAAATCCACGCCCCAGCGGGTCAGTTTTGCCATTAGCGGGAAATCCTCGAATCGGATCCTGTCCAGTACCTGCATCGTATGAGGATCAACCGCCACGGCGTCCACCTGGGTCGGCCAGCTGCGATCGATTTCCGTCACGGTCCAGGCGCGATCCATCGTTTTCGCCGGGCGGATCTCCAGCTTGCTGGCATCAATACCCGCGTTACGCGCCGCGCTTAACACGCCGTCAAACTGCGTCAAATTCATCGCCATTTCCGGCATCACCATTCCACCGTGATGACCGCGGTGTTCGGCATGTTCATCCATGACCTCATGTTGGCCGTGTTGGCCGGATAGCGTCGTGTTCACCTGCGGGGTGAGCCAGTTCATCTCTGCACGCAGCTTATCCACGTTTCCGCCAGCCCACTGGGACCAGGTCAGGCCGGTTGCGGAGAACAGCAGCATTCCACCCAGCAGGCTCCAGCCCAGCGTCACGTGTACCCGACGCCGGTTCTGGAAGCGATTGTTGATCCGCCGTTTGGGCCGGGTATAACACCACAGGGCAATACCGCCCAGCGCGGCGACCCACATCCACGAGGCCGCAAGCTCGCTGTAAAGGCGCCCAATGTCGCCCAGCATCAGGGACGTATGCAGGTAATCAATGGTCTGACGCAGGGGTAAAATCCCGCTGGTGCCGTATACCGTCAGATCTCCCAGCACCGTCAGGCTTACCGGATCGATAAAGATAGCCCGGTTCTCCGATGGCCCAAGTTTCGGGTCAGCGAACATCACGCGGGTGGTTTCGCCCTCAACCAGCCCCGGACGAACGGCGTGCAAACGTAAATCTGATCCAGCGGTTTTTTCCGCCACGGCGATTTGTTCCGCCAGAGGATGTGGCTCGCCCACGGAATCTGTGTGGAGCGCGTGCCGGTAGAGCGCGTTCTCCAGCTGTGGGGTCGCCACGTACAGCGTTCCGGTCAGCGCGGCGAAGAAGATAAACGGGCCGACAAACAGCCCAACGTAGAAATGAAGGCGACGCAGCAGGTTTCCCCATGCCGCGCGCGAGGTGCAGGTAGTCATACTTTTCCTTTTTAAGGCAAAAAGTTATCGATATTTTTAAAGGGAAAAAGCAGACTGCCGCGGCGGCGCGCGGGTATCAGGGTAAAGCCAGGGGAAGAAGTGCCAGTGCTTGACCGCCTGACGCGGCGGCTTAACGCGAAGCCTCTGCAGCACCACGCTGAGCAGGACGATGAGCGCCAGCATCACGCCAGGGACATGCGCTAACAGCACGCAGTAGCCGCACGCTTCCGCATGGTCGACAGGCATCGTGTGCGGCATATCGCCGTGATGCTCGTCCATCAACATCATGCTCATGTCATGATGCATGCCCGGCATGGCGCTCATGGGATCTTTCTGCAATGAGACGGAGATAAGGGGTGCTACCACGATCAGCAGGATCGCAAACAGCGCGGTCAATGCCGCTGCGCGTTTCCAACTATGCTGATGCAGTACGTTATCCACTTCCCCTCCATTCAAGAGGCAAGCATTGTAAATGATTTATGACGAAAGGGTTAACGCGAGAGGTGCGATGGAATAAAAAAAGGGCCGGCCTTTCGGCCAGCCCTTTCTAACAGGATGTCGCTTAAGCGAATCTTAGTTCAGACGCTCTTTAATACGAGCAGACTTACCAGTACGCTCACGCAGGTAGTACAGTTTAGCTTTACGTACAGCACCACGACGTTTAACAGCAATGCTGTCAACTACCGGAGAGTGAGTCTGGAAGACACGCTCAACGCCTTCGCCGTTGGAAATTTTACGAACAGTGAATGCAGAGTGCAGACCGCGGTTACGAATAGCGATAACCACGCCCTCGAATGCCTGCAGACGTTTTTTGGAACCTTCAACAACCCATACTTTCACTTCCACGGTGTCACCTGGACGGAAGGAAGGTACGTCCTGCTTCATCTGCTCTTGTTCAAGTTGCTTAATAATGTTGCTCATAATTTAATCTCTTATCCTGGGTAAACTGATATTCGGGAGCGTATTACGCATTCCCATCATGTTCATGCTGCTGTTGCGCGTGTTCAGTTTTGAACTCGGCCAGCAACTTTGCTTGCTCTTCAGTCAGAGCCAGGTTTTCCAGAAGTTCAGGTCTTCTAAGCCAGGTTCGGCCCAGCGACTGCTTCAAACGCCAGCGACGTATCTCGGCATGGTTTCCAGACAGTAACACTGCCGGTACTTCCATCCCTTCTAACACTTCAGGACGGGTATAGTGTGGACAGTCCAGCAACCCATCGGCAAAGGAATCTTCCGTTGCCGAAGCTTCATGGCCCAGTACTCCCGGAATGAACCGGGCGACGGAGTCAATCAGCGTCATTGCGGGTAACTCACCACCGCTGAGAACGTAATCGCCGATAGACCATTCTTCGTCAATCTCGGTTTGAATTACGCGCTCATCTATCCCTTCGTAGCGACCACAGACCAGAATCAGTTTTTGATTCGTCGCCAGTTCGCTGACGCCCGCTTGATCAAGCTTGCGTCCCTGAGGTGACAGATAAATCACCTTTGCGCCTTCACCTGCCGCGGCTTTTGCTGTGTGAATGGCGTCCCGTAAGGGTTGCACCATCATTAGCATCCCCGGTCCGCCGCCGTAAGGACGATCGTCCACGGTACGGTGCCGGTCATGAGTAAAGTCACGCGGACTCCAGCTCTGGATGCTCAGCAGGCCATTCTTTACTGCCCGGCCAGTTACCCCGTAATCGGTAATCGCGCGGAACATTTCAGGAAACAGGCTAATTATGCCAATCCACATAGCGCCGTCTTTTACCGTTTATCCGGAGAATTTAAAAACCAGGATCCCAATCTACTTCAATGGTTTGAGTAGTGAGATCGACTTTCTTGATAACCTGTCCATCGAGGAACGGGACCAACCGCTCCTTGATGCCAAATGCATCTTTCAGGTTTGCCTTAATGACGAGAACGTCATTTGACCCGGTTTCCATCATATCGATGACTTTCCCCAGGCTGTAGCCTTCAGTAGTGACTACCTGGCAACCCATAAGGTCTTTCCAGTAGTAGTCGCCCTCTTCCAGCTGTGGCAACTGCGACGAATCCACGACAATTTCACAATTAGTCAGCGCATTCGCGGCATCACGATCGTCAACGCCTTTCAGCTTGATGATGATGTCCTGATTGTGGTGACGCCAGCTTTCCAGCTCGACCTCTTCCCACTTACCGCCTTTCTGGATAAACCAGGGCTGGTAATTAAAAATGCTATCAGCGTCTTCAGTGGAGGAAAACACTCTGAGCCAACCACGGATACCGTAGCAAGAACCCATTTTTCCCAATACGATCGGTTCAACAGGTGCTTTATTGCTCATCATGACCACCGTGACAGATTAAGCTGCTTTGTTTGCTGCTTTGATCAGCGTAGCAACGCGATCGGAAACAGTAGCGCCCTGGCCAACCCAGTGAGCGATACGATCCAGATCCAGACGAGTTTCTTCTTCTGCGCCAGCGGCCAGTGGGTTGAAGAAACCAACGCGCTCGATGAAGCGACCGTTGCGTGCATTACGGCTGTCAGTCACAACAACCTGGTAGAACGGACGCTTTTTAGCGCCGTGACGTGCTAAACGAATAGTTACCATAACATCCTCTTGTGTGAATAAAACAACCGGGCCCCATCGAGGAACGGAGCCCGGGTGTCATATTAAAAGCCCGAAAATTTTACTCATTTTCGGGCAAAAAGCAATCTCAAAAGCGATTAACGCCCTGGAAAACCGGGAGGCATCATCCCTTTCATGCCGCGCATCATCTTCGCCATGCCGCCTTTCTTCATTTTCTTCATCATGCGCTGCATGTCGTCGAACTGTTTCAGAAGGCGGTTAACGTCCTGCACCTGCATGCCGCAACCGGCTGCGATACGGCGTTTACGGGAACCTTTGATGATGTCCGGGTTAGCGCGCTCTTTCAGCGTCATCGAGTTGATGATCGCCTCCATACGCACCAGCACCTTGTCATCCATCTGCGCTTTCACGTTGTCAGGGATCTGGCCCATGCCCGGCAGTTTGCCCATCAGGCTGGCCATGCCGCCCATGTTTTTCATCTGACGCAGCTGCTCAAGGAAGTCAGTCAGATCGAAACCGTCACCTTTTTTCAGCTTGCTGGCCAGCTTCTCGGCCTGCGCGCGGTCAACCTTGCTTTCGATATCTTCGATCAGCGACAGCACGTCGCCCATGCCGAGAATACGGGAGGCAATACGATCCGGGTGGAACGGCTCCAGCGCTTCGGTTTTCTCACCCACGCCGAGGAATTTGATCGGCTTGCCGGTGATGTGGCGAATCGAAAGGGCCGCACCGCCGCGGGCGTCACCGTCCACTTTGGTCAGCACCACGCCGGTTAACGGCAGCGCTTCGTTAAACGCTTTCGCGGTATTCGCCGCATCCTGACCGGTCATGGCGTCGACGACAAACAGGGTCTCTACCGGGTTGATAGAGGCATGCACCTGCTTGATCTCGTCCATCATCGCTTCGTCAACGTGCAGACGACCGGCGGTATCCACCAGCAGCACGTCGTAAAACTTCAGCTTCGCCTCTTTAAGCGCGGCGTTAACGATATCGACAGGCTTCTGCGCCACGTCGGACGGGAAGAAATCCACGCCGACCTGCTCTGCCAGGGTTTCCAGCTGCTTGATCGCCGCCGGGCGATAGACGTCCGCAGAGACCACCAGCACTTTCTTCTTGTGCTTTTCGCGCAGGAATTTACCCAGCTTACCGACGCTGGTGGTTTTACCCGCACCCTGCAGGCCCGCCATAAGCACCACGGCCGGTGGCTGAGCGGCCAGGTTAAGCACCTGGTTCTCTTCGCCCATCGCCGAAACCAGTTCGTTACGAACGATTTTGACGAACTCCTGACCCGGGGTCAGGCTCTTGTTAACTTCATGACCAACCGCCTTCTCTTTCACGCGGTTGATAAAATCACGAACAACCGGCAACGCGACGTCTGCTTCCAGCAGCGCCATGCGCACTTCGCGCAGCGTTTCCTTGATGTTGTCTTCAGTAAGGCGTCCGCGGCCGCTGATGTTGCGCAGCGTGCGCGACAAACGATCGGTTAAATTATCAAACATTGTCTCTCGCCTGAGTAGAAACGTTGGGCCGCCATGAGCGACACATACACAGAATTTTGCCGGAGTATAACATGAAGGCGCCTTTGTTGTTATGCAACGGTTGGAGCAGGCGTCACGTAACGTTATACTGCTTCTCTTTCTTATTAAGACAACTGTCGATGCCTATATGCCTGTTTTCGCACTGATCGCCCTTGTTGCCTACTCTGTCAGCCTCGCGCTGATTATTCCCGGACTGCTGCAAAAAAACAGCGGCTGGCGGCGCATGGCTATTCTTTCGGCGGTGATCGCACTGATTAGCCACGCCTTTGCGCTGGAATCACGCATTATCCCCGGCGACGGCAGCGTGCAAAACCTGAGCGTGCTGAACGTCGGCTCGCTGGTCAGCCTGATGATCTGTACGGTAATGACCATCGTCGCGTCTAAAAATCGCGGCTGGCTGCTGCTGCCGATTGTCTACACCTTCGCGCTGATCAATCTGGCCCTCGCCACCTTTATGCCTAATGAGTTCATTACGCATCTGGAGGCGACGCCGGGGATGCTGGTGCATATCGGCCTGTCGCTCTTTGCCTACGCGACGCTGATCATCGCCGCGCTTTATGCCATGCAGCTCGCCTGGATTGACTACCAGCTGAAAAACAAAAAACTGGCGTTTAACCATGAAATGCCGCCGCTGATGGTGATTGAGCGTAAGATGTTCCACATCACCCAGGTGGGCGTGGTGCTGCTGACGCTCACGCTCTGCACCGGGCTGTTTTACATGAAGAACCTGTTCAGCGTGGAGAATATCGATAAAGCGGTGCTCTCCATCATCGCGTGGTTTGTCTATATTGTCCTGTTATGGGGCCATTATCATGAAGGCTGGCGCGGTCGTCGCGTGGTCTGGTTCAACGTCGCGGGTGCGGGCATTCTCACCCTTGCCTATTTTGGCAGCCGCTTCATACAGCAATTTGCTGGCTAAGAAACAAAGGAGTTCCCCCTGGAACACATCTCAACCACCACGCTGATCGTTATCCTGATCGTCATGGTGGTCATCTCCGCCTATTTCTCCGGCTCGGAAACCGGCATGATGACCCTGAACCGCTACCGGTTACGTCATCGTGCTAAACAGGGTAACCGCGCCGCCCGTCGCGTTGAAAAACTGCTCCGCAAGCCGGATCGCCTGATTAGCCTGGTGCTCATCGGCAACAACCTCGTCAACATTCTGGCCTCTGCCCTCGGCACCATCGTCGGGATGCGCCTGTACGGCAACGCCGGGGTGGCGATTGCCACCGGCGTGCTGACGTTCGTGGTGCTGGTGTTTGCCGAAGTGCTGCCGAAAACCATCGCCGCGCTTTACCCGGAGAAGGTCGCCTACCCGAGCAGCTTCCTGCTGGCACCGCTGCAGATCCTGATGATGCCGCTGGTCTGGCTGCTGAACATGGTGACGCGCGTTCTGATGCGGATGGTGGGAATCAAAGCCGACGTCACCATCAGCAGCGCGCTCAGCAAAGAGGAGCTTCGCACCATCGTGAACGAATCCCGCTCGCAGATCTCCCGACGTAATCAGGACATGCTCCTGTCGGTGCTCGATCTGGAAAAGGTGAGCGTGAACGACATCATGGTGCCGCGTAACGAAATCGTCGGTATCGACATCAATGACGACTGGAAAGCCATCGTTCGCCAGCTGACGCACTCCCCGCACGGGCGCATTGTGCTGTACCGCGACTCGCTGGATGACGCCATCAGCATGCTGCGCGTGCGCGAAGCCTACCGTCTGATGACCGAGAAAAAAGAGTTCACCAAAGAGGTGATGCTGCGCGCCGCCGACGAGATTTACTACGTGCCGGAAGGAACGCCGCTCAGCACGCAGCTGGTGAAATTCCAGCGCAACAAGAAGAAAGTCGGCCTGGTGGTCAATGAGTACGGCGATATCCAGGGGCTGGTGACGGTCGAAGATATTCTGGAAGAGATTGTCGGGGACTTTACCACCTCCATGTCGCCTTCCCTCGCGGAAGAGGTCACCCCGCAAAACGACGGATCGGTGCTGATTGACGGAAGCGCAAACATTCGTGAACTCAACAAAGCCTTTAACTGGCATTTGCCGGAGGATGAGGCTCGCACCATTAACGGAATGATTCTGGAAGCGCTGGAAGAGATCCCGGCCGCGGGCACGCGGGTGCGCATTGAGCAGTACGATATTGATATCCTGGACGTGCAGGACAATATGATCAAGCAGGTGAAAGTCCTGCCCGTTAAACCCCTGCGCGAAAGTATCGCGGAGTAAGGTTGTAGGCCGGGTAAGGCGAACGCCGCTACCCGGCACTACGGATAGCGAATTACGCTTTCGCTTTCGCCACGGTCACCATCGCAGCGCGGATGGTACGGCCGTTCAGGGTATAGCCTTTCTGCATCACGCCCAGCACTTTACCGGCTTCAATCTCTTCAGATTCAACCATCGCAATGGCCTGGTGAACGTTTGGATCCAGCGGAACGTCGGTATCGGCAATCACTTCCACGCCAAACTTACGCACCACGTCGAGCATGGATTTCAGCGTCAGTTCGATACCTTCGATCATCGCCGCGTTGTCCGGATTCGCTTTGTCAGCCACTTCCAGCGCGCGATCGAGGCTATCGATCACCGGCAGCAGTTCGTTGACGAATTTCTCCAGCGCGAACTTGTGCGCCTTCTCAACGTCCTGCTCGGTACGACGACGCAGGTTTTCCATTTCCGCCTTGATGCGCAGAACACTGTCGCGTTCGCGATTCTGTGCTTCTACCAGCTGGGCTTCCAGATTCGCAATTTTTTCATCGCGCGGGTCCACCTGCTCAGCAGATGCGTCTGGCTCTACAGCCTCAACTTCATCGTGCTGTTCCGTGATAATTTCTTCAGGGGCTTGCCCCTCAGGCGTTTTCTGTTCTTTACTACTCATGAATTTCTCCGCGTTTTTCTGCATTCATCTCGCTAACTTCGCTTATTATGGGGATCAGTTTCCGGGATTCAAGGGAACAAGACAGATTGTCATCATTCATCAGGCACAAGGACCTCCAGAAAATGAATAATCATTTCAGGTGTATTGGGATCGTCGGGCATCCGCGTCACCCTACCGCACTAACGACACATGAAATGTTGTATCGCTGGTTGTGTAGCAAAGGCTATGAAGTGATGGTCGAGCAGCAGATTGCCCAGGAACTGCAGCTGAAGAGCGTCAAAACCGGCACGCTGGCGGAAATTGGCCAACAGGCCGATCTCGCCGTGGTGGTGGGCGGCGACGGCAACATGCTCGGCGCGGCCCGCACGCTGGCGCGTTATGACATCAAGGTCATCGGCATCAACCGTGGCAATCTCGGTTTTTTAACCGACCTCGACCCGGACAATGCGCAGCAGCAGCTGGCCGACGTGCTGGAAGGCCACTATATCAGTGAAAAACGCTTTTTACTGGAAGCGCAGGTGTGCCAGCAGGACTGCCAGAAACGCATCAGCACCGCCATTAACGAGGTTGTCCTTCACCCTGGCAAAGTGGCGCACATGATTGAGTTCGAAGTCTATATCGACGAAATCTTTGCCTTCTCTCAGCGTTCCGACGGGCTGATTATCTCGACACCGACCGGCTCAACCGCCTACTCGCTTTCTGCCGGCGGCCCGATCCTGACGCCCTCATTGGATGCCATTACCCTGGTGCCAATGTTCCCGCACACGCTCTCCGCCCGCCCGCTGGTGATCAACGGCGACAGCACGATCCGTCTGCGCTTCTCGCACCGCCGTAACGACCTGGAGATCAGCTGCGACAGCCAGATAGCGCTGCCTATCCAGGAAGGTGAAGATGTGCTTATTCGCCGGTGTGATTACCACCTGAATTTGATACATCCTAAAGATTACAGCTATTTCAACACATTAAGCTCGAAGCTTGGCTGGTCAAAAAAATTGTTCTGATTTTGCATCCAGGACTTTACTGTATATAAAACCAGTTTATACTGTATGAAAACACAGTTATGGTTTTTCATACAGGAAAACAATTATGCTGGCACAACTGACCATCAGCAACTTTGCCATTGTTCGTGAGCTTGAGATCGATTTCCACAGCGGCATGACGGCGATCACCGGGGAAACCGGTGCGGGTAAATCCATTGCCATTGATGCCCTCGGCTTGTGCCTTGGCGGCCGCGCCGAGGGCGACATGGTGCGCATGGGCGCAAACCGTGCCGACCTGTGCGCCCGTTTCTCCCTGAAAGACACCCCTGCCGCCCAGCGCTGGCTGGAACAGAACCAGCTTGAAGATGGACGTGAGTGTTTACTTCGCCGCGTTATTAGCAGCGACGGTCGCTCACGCGGCTTTATCAACGGCACAGCGGTCCCGCTCTCCCAGCTCCGTGAACTCGGCCAGCTGCTTATCCAGATCCATGGTCAGCACGCGCATCAGCAACTCGTCAAACCCGAACAGCAGAAAGCGCTGCTGGATGGTTATGCGGGTGAGTACGCGCTTACTCAGCTTATGGCAGAGCACTATCGCCAGTGGCATCAGAGCTGCCGCGAGCTCGCGCAACACCAGCAGCAAAGCCAGGAGCGCGCCGCCCGTGCGGAGCTGCTGGAATACCAGCTCAAAGAGCTGAACGAATTCAACCCGCAGCCGGGTGAGTTTGAGCAAATCGACGAAGAGTACAAGCGCCTGGCGAACAGCGGTCACTTGCTCTCAACCAGCCAGAATGCGCTCAACCTGCTGGCGGATGGCGAAGACGTGAACCTTCAGAGCCAGCTGTATAACGTCCGTCAGCTGCTTACCGAACTGGTCGGCATGGACAGCAAACTGTCTGGCGTCCTGGATATGCTGGAAGAGGCGGCCATTCAGATCTCTGAAGCCGGTGACGAACTTCGCCACTACTGTGAGCGTCTGGATCTCGACCCGAACCGTCTTTTTGAGCTGGAGCAGCGTATCTCCCGTCAGATCTCGCTGGCGCGCAAGCACCACGTTACGCCGGAAGAGCTGCCGGGCTACTATCAGTCTCTGCTGGACGAGCAGCAGCAGCTTGACGATCAGGCTGACTCGCAGGAGACCCTCTCTCTGGCGGTGACTCTGCACCATGAACAGGCGCTGGCGACAGCGCAAAAGCTGCATGAAATTCGTCAGCACTATGCTCAGGAGTTAAGCCAGCACATTACCGACAGCATGCACACGCTGGCGATGCCGCACGGCGTCTTCACCATTGACGTTCGCTTTGAAGAGAACCACCTGACGGCGGAAGGTGCAGATCGTATCGAATTCCGCGTCACCACCAACCCCGGGCAGCCGCTGCAGGCGATCTCCAAAGTGGCCTCAGGCGGTGAACTGTCGCGTATTGCGCTGGCGATTCAGGTGATCACCGCGCGTAAAATGGACACCCCGGCGCTGATTTTCGATGAAGTGGATGTCGGCATCAGCGGTCCGACGGCGGCGGTGGTGGGTAAACTGCTGCGCCAGCTCGGCGAATCAACGCAGGTGATGTGTGTCACCCACCTGCCGCAGGTCGCGGGCTGTGGCCATCATCACTTTATCGTCAGCAAAGAAACCGACGGCGAAATGACCGAAACGCACATGAAGCCGCTGGATAAACGTGCGCGTCTGCAGGAGCTGGCACGCCTGCTCGGCGGCAGCGAAGTCACGCGTAACACACTCGCGAACGCGAAAGAACTGCTGGCGGCATAAACTTTTTCGGGATCTCAGGGTCATACAGAACAACAAAAACGCCGCCAGACCGGTTTCAAAGTGGGGCAAGGTCTATTATCATCGGCATATTACATATGAGCCGCGTTCTGCTCGGGCCCGAAAAGGAATCAAATCACTATGCGTTGTAAAATGCTGACCGCTGCCGCAGCGGTTCTTCTGATGTTGACCGCAGGCTGTTCCACTCTGGAGAAAGTGGTTTACCGTCCTGACATCAACCAGGGGAACTACCTTACCCCTAACGATGTGTCCAAAATCCGCGTGGGGATGACACAACAGCAGGTCGCTTATGCACTGGGAACCCCGATGATGTCCGATCCGTTCGGCACTAACACCTGGTTCTATGTATTCCGCCAGAAGCCGGGCCATGAAGATGCGACCCAGCAGACCCTGACGCTGACCTTCAGCAGCGCCGGTGTGTTGACCAACATCGACAACAAGCCTGCCCTGACTAAATAATCCGGTGTCAGAAATGCAAAAAGGTGCTCATTGAGCACCTTTTTTGTATCTGAGTTCTTACGAAGAATCGTAGCCCCGGTAAGCGCAGCGCCACCGGAGAAGAAAGCGCTACTTACTGGCCTTCTCCGCGCGCTGACGACGCAGCTCTTTCGGGTCGGCAATCAGCGGACGATAAATCTCCACCCGGTCGCCCTCTTTCAGCACATCGCCCAGCTTCACCGGACGGCTGTAAATCCCGACCTTGTTCTTCGCCAGGTCGATATCGCTGCGAAGTTCGAGGATGCCGGAAGCACGGATGGCCGCCTCAACGGTCGCCCCCTCCTCCAGCGTCACGCGCTGTAGATACTGCTTCTCCGGCAGCGCATAAACCACTTCTACAGCAATCTTATGCGACACTGTAAACCTCTTTGGCGCGGGTGGTGAACGCCTGAACCATATTCGATGCCAGCTCTTTAAAGATGCGGCCAAACGCCAGCTCAATCAGCTTATTGGTAAACTCGAAGTCCAGATGGAACTCAATGCGGCAGGCGTCAGCGCTCAGCGGCGTAAACTTCCAGCCTCCCATCAGGGTCTTGAACGGACCATCCACCAGATGCATCAAAATGCTCTGATTGCTCGTCAGCGTATTGCGGGTGGTGAACGTCTTGCTGATCCCCGCTTTGGAGACATCCACCGCCGCGGTCATCTGCGTCGGGCCGGATTCCAGAACGCGGCTCCCGGTGCATCCCGGAATAAATTCTGGATAAGACTGAACATCGTTCACTAACTGATACATTTGTTCCGCGCTGTAAGGCACAAGCGCAGTACGGCTAATCTGAGGCATAGCATTTCCCATGGTCACACAACGGACAAATAATAACATTTATCACCTGTTAAAAAAACGCTAAGCCTCATCTCGTGCTAAGATAGCGCGTTAGACCTCACAGGACGCAATGAGGTGACTTTTTGAAATCAGATTACCGACGGCTTTACGACACTTATGACGAAGAAAAAAGCACATAAACCAGGCTCGGCGACCATTGCGCTCAACAAGCGTGCTCGCCACGAGTATTTCATTGAAGAAGAATTCGAAGCTGGCCTTGCGTTGCAGGGATGGGAAGTAAAATCGCTGCGCGCCGGGAAAGCCAACATCGGCGATAGCTACGTCATCCTGAAAGATGGCGAAGCCTTCCTGTTCGGCGCGAATTTTACGCCGCTGACCGTCGCCTCTTCACACTACGTGTGTGACCCAACGCGCACGCGCAAATTGCTGCTGAACAAGCGTGAGCTGGAATCCCTCTACGGACGCATCAACCGTGAAGGTTTCACTGTGGTCGCCCTGTCGCTGTACTGGAAAAACGCCTGGTGCAAAGTGAAAGTTGGCGTCGCGAAGGGTAAAAAACAGCACGACAAACGTACTGACCTGAAAGAGCGCGAGTGGCAGCTGGACAAAGCGCGCATTATGAAAAACGCAGGACGTTGATTCTGCACACTTATTGTACTATTCAATAAGTTAGCGTTCCGGGCTGGTATCCAGGAAGTGAAATCTGGTATACTCAGTTCAACACTATTGGGGCTGATTCTGGATTCGACGGGATTTGCGAAACCCAAGGTGCATGCCGAGGGGCGGTTTGCCTCGTTAAAAGCCGCAAAAAAATAGTCGCAAACGACGAAAACTACGCTTTAGCAGCTTAATAACCTGCTCTGAGCCCTCTCTCCCTAGCTTCCGCTCTTAAGACGGGGATCAAAGAGAGGTCAAACCCAAAAGAGATCGCGTGGAAGCCCTGCCTGGGGTTGAAGCGTTAAAACTAATCAGGCTAGTTCGTTAGTGGCGTGTCTGTCCGCAGCTGGCGTGCGAATGTAAAGACAAACTAAGCATGTAGTACCGAGGATGTAGAAATTTCGGACGCGGGTTCAACTCCCGCCAGCTCCACCAAATAAAACAAGGGGTTACGTGAAAACGTAGCCCCTTTTTAATTTGTAGTGGCGGCAAAATGGCGGCAGCCACTTTGCCCACCGTTCATCAACGTCTGTAGCCGTTTATGTAATAAAGGTGATTCACATGGAAGAAATGCATTTTGTTTACATCAATGCTAATGCACGCATTGGTGCACATTCGATAAGTAATATTAGCCACAGCGATAGCCACATTCAGGGGATATGCCAATCAACTCATTCGATTAGGACATTTCGTAAGGATAGAATCATTCAGGAATTCTCATCAGCAGATGAGGCTCAACAGTCCTGCCAATCTTTCCTCCCTGAGAACTACCTCCATTTAACCAAAATAATTAAGCCCAAACCCCTCACTTTTGATGTCTGCTTTACAGGTTTCAAAAAGGCAGATAAAGAGCGTTTGATTGAAGTTGCCGAGGCGCACAGCCTGACCGTAAGAAGTTCAGTTACTCAAAATCTGCAGATGCTCTGTTGTGGATACAATGCTGGCCCTTCCAAAGTAAATGCTGCACGTATGAAGGGAACGATCGTCATTGATGAGGAAAGTTTTGTGCATTTTATAGAAACGGGTGAAATTCCTGACGCATAAAAAACCTGCCGCAGCAGGTTCTTGATTTAAAAATTCATGTGCCCTTGACCACCCGGCGTAGGGTGTGGTGGGGCATTGTTAATTATTGTCGGCGTAACGATAAACCTCACTACCGTTTCATGGGTGACAAATGTGCTGCCGCAATTAATGTTCTGGCACTGGCAGTAACGCTCCTTCGTGCTATCAGTAACCTGAAAGCTGCTCCGGGTGTGTGCCGCATGTCCACACTTTGGGCAATTCATCATTTTTTTATTCTCCGCCACCATTAAAATCTCAATAATGATACACAAAGAATCAATATTGAGAACTTATTTATTCCATTTCTAAATCATCAATTTTGACCTCCAGCTCCAGACTGGTAGTAAAACCATTATCCGGGCTGACCGTATGCGTTAACGTTGTAATGGTCCATTCGGCATCGTCGATAGGCTGCTTAAAGCCGCTCACCTTTACTGGCATTTCGGTGTAGAGATCTGCCCGCCCCTCTGCGAGCTGCAGGGAGAAAGACGCAACACCACGTTGCAGACGCTCCCACTGCATTTTTGCCGCACGCTCAGCATTGCTGCGATTTGCGTAAGTACGGTTAAGAACCAGCACGTTTTCATCCGTTCCCACCAGATAATCACCCTGTTTTGCTTCCGGCTCTTTGGGTGTGGTGGTTTTCTTCCGGCGGCGCTTAACCCGGGTTGTTTCTTTTTTCTTGGGTTCGCGGGTATGCAGCCAACTGGCAATTACACCGGTATAAGCACCACGATCAGCCAGGGTAAAACGATGACCGTCACCGGCTTTACGTTCAATGGTGATAACCGGCAACAGCTTACCGCTCGCCGTTCTTCCCTGTCCCTGCCTGATAAACAGCAGGTTTCCATCCTTAACGGAAGCAATCGCCCCATACTGGCGCGCCAACTTCATCAGGAAACTGGCATCGCTTTCATTGGTCTGGTCCATGTGATCCAGCGCCTTGTCCGTCAGGTCTTTACCCAACGCCATTTTGAGGTTATGCCGTGCTGCGATTTCCGTTACCACATCGCCAACGGTTGTCTGGTGCCATGACTTTTCGCGCCGGGTATTGAGGGTTTCACGGAAATCAGCGCTACGGGCACGGAGAGTCAGACGATCAGGAGCACCGCTGTGCTCAATCTCATCCACCGTGAATGCCCCTTTTGGGAAAAGCGGCTGGCCCTTCCATCCCAGCGCCAGCTGAATAACGGCACCACGTCGCGGCAGAACTATCTGCCCGTCGGCGTCGTCCAGCTCCAGATCAAGCTGGTCAGCCTCAAAACCCCGGTTATCGGTCAGCGTCAGTCTCATAAGGCGCGCGTCCAGCGCGGTGGTCACATCCTTACCTTCAATGGTGATACTGAAAGCCGGTCTTTTGCCGTTCAGGTCAAAAAGATCAGAGCTAAAATTCACTGCAGCAACCCTCCAACCGTATTTTTAATATTACCTATCGCAGACGTTGCAGAGTCCTGCAGGTTACTAAGCTGATCGCTGAGACTGCCGAACATATCAGACAGCGACTCATCAACCCTTTTCAGGGTCAGCGTAAACTCAATACGGCGAGGCATTCCGCTTTCAAAAAATTCCGTTTTTGTCTGACTCAGGCTCTCGATCACAAACATGCCGTAAATGGTCCCGCTTCCCTCAATCAGGGGCCATGCTTTGCCCAGCTCTGCCATTTGCTCCAGCGCGAGCAATGAGAGCCTGCCCCCGGTGACTTCCGGCAGCAATACGCCAGATAACGTCAGCGAGTCATTATCCGGGCCAAGAAACTGCGTTGATGGTCGGCGGTTCACCCGGCTGTTGGCGGCGTGTCGCCAGCTTCGCTGATACTGCAGCTCCTGATACGGCACTGTACGCAGCATGAAGACATATAACCCCAGCACCATCATCATGAATCATATCCCCCTTGATCACTGAAACTACTGCGCGCTTTAGCCCTGGCTTTGCGCTCGCGCTCGTCAAGCTGCCGCGCGACTTCGCGGGCAATATCCTGCGCACTCTGCCCTGGCTGGGCAGTGATATGAATGGGCGCATTAATCTCATAACGGATCACTGGCGGTACGCTGGCAGATTTCGCAGGTTGACTTTGTTTGTATGCCATTGCCGGCAAGCTGTACGGATGCAGAGGTGCAGCCTCCGCAGGCGCTGCCGCTACGCCCATAACACCTGCAACGACGGAAGCCAGCGCGGCAGTGCGCCGTCTGCTGGTAACATTTGCGGGACCGTTCACAATTTCTGGGCCGTTCTCCCCAACGATGCCAAACTGACCACGCGGGATCGTGCCGCCATTGTCATACATTCCGGCAAACGGAACCGCAGCAGCCGCTGCTCCACCAACCACCTGCACCTGTGCTTTGCCTTGTGTTTTATCATTTCCGGTCATCCAGTCAGGCAGATAATCGGTGACTGAGGAAAGCTTGCTTTTAAGAGTCTCCCATTTGGCATTAATCCCATTGAGAATACTGTCAATAATGGCGCTGCCCATGTCCTGAAACTTCGCAGGAAGCGCGGCAACATCAGCCAGGATCGAATTCCATTTATCACTGATGGCCTGCCTGACACTGGCCCATGCCTCAGACACTCCGGCCTTAATGGCGTCCCAGTTTTTGGCAATCAAGCCCGGCAGGGTGTAATTGAAAAACAGGGATTTGATACCTTCCCATGCTGCGCTGGCTTTTTCTTTAATCCATTCCCATGCAGCGCCCGTGGCGCTACAGACCGCATCCCACATCGCTTTGAACTTCGGCCCGAGCGTGTCCCAGTTCTGCCAGATGTAGATGGCTCCCATGGCAATCAGCCCGATCACCGCCAGAATGGGGTTTGCGAACATCAGACGCCCCAGCCACACGATCCCCTGCCCCACGGCCCCGATGGCCTTTCCAATCAGCCCGAATGCTGATGAAAATTTCAGCCCCAGCACACCTGCACTCACTCTTACGAGGGCAACCGGCCCCAGCACTGAGGCCAGAGCCAGAGAAAGCGCGCCCGTAGCAGTCGCAACAACGGCAAATCCCGCCGCCAGCTTAAACAACACAGAAGTCAATTGCGGGTGTCGCTTAACAAAGCCATCCAGACCTGACGCCAGTTCCCCCAGCCAGTCAGCCAGCTTTTTTAATGCCGGGGCAACGGTTTCACCGATACTCGCCATCGCATTTGTAAAGGAGCCTGTCGCGGCTTCCCATTTGTTGCCGAGGGTATTCAGGGATGCATCTACGCGTTCACGTAGTGATGCCTGGTTTTCAAGTTTAGCCGCCGTTTCTCTGTATCCCTCAATCCCTTTATTGATCATGATGTTCAGAGCCTGAAGGGTTTCAGCATCATCACCAAAAAGGGTATTAATAACGGACTGTCTCTTGCCATCGTCAGTAATTTTTCTCAGCTTCTCCAACTGCGCATACAGGTTTTCCAGGCCAGCAAACTGCCCCTTATTATTCTGAAAACTTAGCTTTATCCCCGTTCCTGCCAGCGCGTCGTTTGCCTTTGCAATCTTTTTATTGTTCAGGGTAGCCTGAAAAATCTTGCGGTAGGCATTACCAGCAGACTCTCCCGCCATGCTCGCCTGATCAGCCATCACCAGAAGAGGGGCAAATGTCTTAGCCGCGTCCAGCCCCTTTTTATGAATAATGTCCATCGCGCTGCTGATTTTTGAGAAACCCTGCAGCATATTCTCTGAGTCCACCCCCGCGTAGAATCCTTTCTGGATCACGTCCATCAGATTCATCATGTCTTTTTCGGAGGTCTGAGTAGCATCTTGTAACTTAGCCGCAAACTCAGCTGCTGCAGTGGGAGCCATCTGTAACTGCACGCCAAGATAAGCTGCTGACTCTCCCAAGCCGCCCAGGATGACCTGCGCCGACATACCCTGACGGCGTAGCATAGTCATCATGTTCTGAAAGTCGGCTGTTGTTCCCGGCAGCTTATCGCCCAAAGCAACTGCAAGCCGGTTAATTTTTTCAAATTCAGGCGCTACCTTTCCGCCCGGTCCCATCATTGAACCGGCGAGCTGATTCGCTGCATTTTCTGATTCTGAATAGGCTTTTACTGGAGCCAACAACGTCATGCCAGTAGTTACCCCAGCCGCCATCGCCCCTGCACCATTACCTGCCAGAGAGTTCCTTAACTCGCGGGTCTTTTCTGCCTTGGCTTTGATAGCGTTGAGCTTTCGCTGACGCTCGCCAACTTCACGCAGCCTGCGCTCTTGTTCAGCTAATTGTCGGTTATACCGCTCAGTTTCCCTTGCAATCCGCGCCGTCTCGCGCGCTCCGCCCCCAGCCGATAACCCCAGCCGATAAAGCTCAGCCCTGGCTGCCGCCATTTGGCGAGTTTCCTGTTGCTGTTTTTGTTCAAGACGAGAAACAGCACGCCACTGAGCTTCAAGCGCCTGCGTTTGTTTTTTTGTCGGGGATTCCAAAGATGACATTTCGCGCGTCATCATTTGAGCGCGTAGCCTCGCCTGATCCAGTTCGGCACCAGTACGGCTAACACTCTGAGTTAGCTGGTCGAAGGATTTAAGCTGACCTCCAGCATCACTCAGCTTTTTAATCTGTTCGCGGGTTTGTCGAATAGCTGATGCCAGCTCCTTAGAGCCAGCCTGTGCATTTTTAAATGGGCGGGTCAACTTATCCACCGCCCCCAAAACTACCTGCAGTCGCAGGTTATTATCACTCATCGCTGGCCCCGCTTCGCTGAATTGCCTTATGCCGCCACTCCAGCACATCAGTCAGCGGCATAACGTCAGTGATGGACGGCGACCAGTGAAAGATGGTGGCAATGTCTGCCACCAGGTCATCAACCGTCAGGTTGTCGGCAAATCGGCAAGCACCGACTTCGGCAACAAAAAAGTCACCACCTCTACAGCCATTGCTGTCAGATCGGCAGGGTCCAGCTCTGCCATTTCCTGCGCGGTCAGCGTCGGGGTGGAGATACGCGGGATCACAGTCATCATCGCGCCCACGTCCATATCCATAATGGCCTGCAGACGGGTGCCACGCAGTGCGCCTGACTGCGGCTTGCGCAGCACAATCTCGGTAATTTCAGCTTTACCGCGCATGATGGGGGTATCCAGTTTTACGGTCTTTTCAGTCAGTTTGTCGCTCATGTTCGTTTCCTGTTAATGAAATACTGGCGCGGCTGCCCGCGCCGTTAAGGTTAATCAGAGGCCGAGGGCGTTGCGGTGTTCTTCCATCAGGTCCACGCCGTCAACGATTTCAACCATGTTGACCAGATCGACCTCATAGAGCACCTCACCGTTAATGGTCAGCTTCGCGTAGCTGTTGGTACTGCTGACTTTGGTGGTGCTGCTCTCGCCGGTTTTCCACTCGCCGGAATCCACTTCTTTATGACGCCCGCGCACAACCAGCTCAACGGCCTGCACTTCGCCGGTATCGTCACGCTGAATGGAGCCGGTGAAACGCAGCTGGATGCCGTCAACCGTGGCTTTGCCCATCTGCTTGAATAACAGCAGTTCGGTGCCGCCGATTGAAAATTCCGTGTCCAGTGCGCCGTCATCCAGCCCCATGTCCACGTCCACCGCACCCGGCATACCGCCGCCGCGATACTTCTCAAATTTGCGGGTGAATTTCGGCAGGGTCAAAGACTCAACGATCCCCTGCCAGTTGTTCCCGTCGTTGAACAGGTTCAGGTGTTTTAACTTGCGTGGTAAAGCCATGATGTCCCCTTACGCGCTGACCTGGCTGGAGAAATCCAGCAGGTACTGATCGGTGATGCGCTGGCGCAGCATCAGGTTTTCAAGCGGCGGCACCGGCGTGTAGTCGTAGTCGATAGTGAGCTTCCCGGCTTTCAGGGAGTCTTTATCGTTCACCGACTCATCCAGCCAGCAGTCTGCGCCGATAATGTAGCCCTGCGTTTTCAGGCTGCGCAGCTTGGCGCGGATACCTTCGATAATGTCACGGGCCAGCGACGGGTTAAGCACGCCATCCACCGCCCACATGTGCGCTTCTGCGATGGTGTCAGCCAGCACCTGCGCCGTGCGGGTGTAGTTCTCAAAGGCAAACAGCGGATCGTCACTGAGACAGCGGGAACCCCAGAAACGGAAGCCGTCTTTGCGGATAAGCGTGGTAACGTCATTCTGGTTGAGCAGTCCCGCATCGGTTGCCGGGTCCTGCAGATCCCAGAACACATCGGCGGAAATGCCGGTGACGCCGTTCACGCCCACGTTGGACAGGGTTTTGTGCCAGCCGGTCTGCTCGTCAATTTTGGCACGCAGGCCGAGTGCACGCGCAGAGGCGTAAGCCGTCGCATCTGCATTCAGCACGGTGTCAAAGTTGATGAAGTCAGGCCAGATCAGCATCCCCTCGCGCTGGCTGAAATTGTCACGGTAGGCAATCGCTTCTTCCACCGTTTTGCAGCCGTAGGCGGACAGATAGGCAAACCCGCGCAGGCTCTGCGCCACGCTCAGCAGCTCAGTGGCAACTGCCTGCGTGTCGTGTCCCGGCACGCCGAGGATGCGCGGCTTGACGCCCAGCTGCGACTGAGCCGAAAGCAGCGCTTTCATGCCCGTTTTTTTACCGTCAGCGGTCACGCCGCCGATAATGTTGGAGGTGGTTTCCGCTTCGGTTTCGCCCTGTGCCACGCGCACAACGACGGTCACGGGTTTAGCCTGGTCTGCAATCGCATCCAGCGAACGGGCCAGTGTGCCGGACTCGCCCGCTTTACCGCTGGCGGTCAGCACGTCGGTCAGCAGGACCGGCTTGTTGAGGGGAAACATAGACGCATCAGCATCATCGCCGGTGCAGACCATGCCCACGATGGCGGTGCTCACCGTGGTAATGGATCGGGTGCCCTCGTTGATTTCAACAACGCGCACCCCATGGTGGTAATCCTGAGCCATAAGGCAGTCTCTCCGGTTTACAGGGGGTGTGCCTATGTTCTGGTTGATATGCACGCGGCGCACGCGCCGGGCTATGTATGGTGAATAGCACAATTGATATTGACAAAAAATGATGGTTAGCAGCGCATTTAAATTCTTTGAAAGGTTCGTTTCTAACTGAGGCGGGGAGGAGGCAACGAAAGACGATGTATCTTAGATGGAAAAATACCGGGTATTGCTGATGCGCGTTGATACAGCAAAACCCGGATGGTTTAAACCTCTGGAGAGGCAGGCCAGACAACCTTATCAGGGGCTGTTAGCACATCAACCGACTTAACCTCATTTTTATAAGCCATCCAGGCTGATAGTTTGGACTTGTCTGTTTCGCTGATTTCATCGAGCATCAGCTCAGTTCTCCAGTCACGCATTACATCATCTGCTTGAGTAAGGAGTTGCTGGCGCTCAATTTGGAGGGCCTGTATAAGCTCTTCCCTGGTTGGTGGAGGTACATCCACCCAGCAAGGCATTCCTTCGACATCAGTACCTCGCATTTTTCCCTGAGGTGGGTTGACCGTGAATTTAAGATATACTTCTTCGCTGACCTCAACAAATGAATCGGGCCACGAATTTGCAGCCTCGTAATCATCTCGCATTGATAATGGGTAGAACAAACCTTTTGAATATGCGTACATATTAGTATCCTGTGGCAACCCAACTGATGGAAGAATCAACCCTTGAGCCGGCGAAATTCCATGCCTGCACTGTAAAACCGGTTTTCCCAACTCCAGAGAAATTAATAATCACCGGAGTGATATTATTATTACGTTCGTTTGATGTAATTGATGTACATACGTTCGGGAATGGTATAGGGAATGTCACATTAGCACCGATTGTTGTTGTGTTTCCTGAACCCCACTGAGTAATAATCCCTGTACTCTCATCTTTATGCCAACCATTCACAGCGAGACTTGCTGTATTTTTTTTGTTGAACCCATTATCAATGTATGACTTCTGGGTTGCGAGCTGGTTTGCAATGTACTTTTTCAGGCCAACGCCATCCCCCCATGCACTACCCTGAAGATTTCCGGTCTGGTCTAGCCAGGCATTGGAACCACTATAGACATTCCCACCTGCCTTTAAGTCCCCTGTTAATCCAATTTCCCCGGTACGGGTATTGAGATAGATGCGTGTAATCTGATCATAAGTGCATGGAAAACCGATACCATTCCATGAGGCGAGTTCAATATTATTGCCTGAAAACCCTGCGTTATCCGCAGAAGAATGACGTAAAAAGTAGGTGTCATTATCAAGAATTAATGCCCCTGACAATATGGTCATGTAACCGACAGACTTAATGCCAGTATTAGTCAATTCAGCAATTTTTTGATTGTTTGCGTAAATGCCAATTACACCGTCTGATTCAAAGATAAAACCACTATCTGAATCACCGATATTGATGGCAGGTTTCGAACCATCAAACAAGCCTGCGCCTAATGTACCAATACTGATACGCTTTGATGGGTTCAGGGTTTCGTCTAAACCAAGGTACTGGATAAGGTCTGAAATACTTTTGCCACTGATGCTTGTCAGCGTGGCATCCAGTGGCTGTTTGCCTGCTAACGCATTTGTCATGGTAGTGGCAAAGTTAGGATCATTACCCAACGCTTCCGCCAGCTCATTCAGCGTGTCCAGCGCCGCCGGGGATGACGCCACCAGTTCCGCAATAGCTGATTTCACAAATGCCGTGGTGGCAACCTGCGTATTGTTGACTGTCTGCGCAGCAGTGGGTGCCGTTGGTGTTCCTGTCAGAGCCGGGCTTGCCAGTGGAGCTTTCAGCGCCAGCGCGTTATTTAGCGCAGTGGCCACCGCCTGCACAAACGCTGTGCTGGCAATCTGTGTGGTATTGGTTCCGGCTGGCGCAGTGGGCGCTTTTGGCGTGCCTGTAAGCGTCGGGCTTTCTTTCGGCGCGTATTGCGTATGGGGATCGCTGGCGGCGGTATGCTTTGCCATCAAATCATCCACATACACCTTCAACTCCAGCACCTTGTCATCCACGTATTTGCGGGTTGCCAGCACGACTGCAGGGTCAATTTTCAGGGTGATATTATCGGTACTGCTGGTAATCAGCACCATGCGCACGGTCTGCGTACGCCCGCTCCCCTCCGCCAGCTGCGGCTTGTAGCTCTCAGGGCAGTTGCCGACGGCAATCAGCGTGCCGGTATCGTCGAACAGCCCGACTTCACGAATCCACCAACCGCCCTCTGTTTCAGGTATCACCTGCTCAGCTATCACCTGGCTGCTGTTCTGCGGATCGATATACAGCATATTCAGAGCTGCACGGCGTTTTTCACCGACCAGCTTTGTCTGTTGTGCGTTTGGCGTTGGCAGCACGCCGCCGCCATCACCCACCGCCATCTGTGTAATTTTCAACGGGACACCGAGCGCGGCGGCGCTTGCCAGTTTCGCCGCGCCGATATCCGTCAGCAGGGTATAAAATTTTGCGCTCATGGATTCACTCTCATTGTGTCAATAACATGGACCGCTCCGCCCTCGTAAGCGGCGCCGCCGGAAATAATGGTTTCGTTGATATACGGGTAGATCGTGATTTCTTCGCCGGTGTAGGTAGCTGCGCCCACAAAATAGGGGCCACTGGTCTGCAGGTTGATGGACATGCCGATCATATGGCGGCTGCACGGCTTGGCGTCACCGATCAGGCGCTCCAGCTCCAGATAGGTTTCTTCCGTGATGCCCTGGTCCTGCACGCCAATGTCCAGGCGAAACGTGCCCGGCGTCTCGCCGGTCTGCCACCACTCAATGATGCGGATCAGGAAGCCGAACGGCTCCACCACGCGCCGCACAGCGCTGGTTGTTCCCTTGTGCTGATGGATATAGAAAGCATCCTGCACTACACGGCGCTTGACGCTCTCCGTCCAGCTTTCGTCCCAGCGGTCAACGGAAAACGCCCACGCCAGATACGGCAGGAAGCTGACCGGACACGTTGCAGGGTTCCACAAGTCGCGCAGCGGCACCTGCAGATCGGAAATCCCGCTGCAGGTCTGCGCCAGTCGGCGCTCAAGCGGCGATGAACCGGGCGGCAGCAGGCTATTCATCCGTGCCCCCGTTGGTCACGCTCCATTCCGTACAGGACGCCGCCTGCGTCTTATCCAGCACAACATCTGCAAGCGGGGAGGCCAGCTCCACACGCTGGACGCCCTCTACATGCAGCGCGGCATAAATGGCGCTGCGGCGGATATCACGGCCCAGCCGCGTCTGACTGGCGATGTACTTCTGCAGGCTGGCTTTTGCTGCCGCCATCACCGGCTCAGCTTCCGGCCCCGGATAAAGAAAGATCGTCGCATCGACGCTGTACGGGATTATTTCGGCGCTGCGCACCGTCAGGCGGTCTGCCACCGGGCGCACGTTCTCGCTGTTAAGCGCCAGCTCCACCACCGCCAGCAGATCAGCCCCTGCCGTACCGTCACCCTCACGGCTCAGCACGGTAAGCACCACCTCCGCCGGTGCCGGGCTGGTTGCGCTGGCATCTGCCACGCGCCCGTCCGCGCTTTTGGCGTGAAACTCATAGGCCGCCGTCGGTCCTGCAACGGATAATCCTTCAAACGCAGCCGGAACACGCAGGCGCAGCGCCTCATCGCTTTCCATGACGGCAGCAACCGGCGGCACCGCGTCGTTGTCAGCAGGCGTTACCGTCATGCGCTTCACGTTGTAGTTGGCTGCCAGTTGATCGAGATCGCCACCGAGGGCATACGCAACCATGACCGCCTGCGCGGCCTCATTGATACGCTGGCGCAAAAGAATTTCGCGGTAGGTGCTTTCCTGCAGCAGCTTGGTGACGGGTTCAGATTCCAGCGCCAGCGTGCGCCGCACCGCGTCCTGCTCATCAACCTGATAAAGAGCCACAAAAGCAGCCTTGCGCTCAGCAAGCAGCGTCTCAAAATCCGGCACGTCCACTATCTGCGGCGCGGGCAGCTGGGAAAGGTCAATCACTGCCATTGTCTGCTCCTGTAGTTACCGAAAGGGAAACCGGCGCGCCGTTGTTGCGCTGCCCGGTAAGCTCAACCACCATGGAGCCGTCAAAATCGCTGCTGATGGTGATGGAATCCAGCGTAAGCCTTGGTTCCCAGCGACTCAGGGCCACGTAGACCGCAGACATTACCTGCAGGCGTAGCGCCGGATTCTGCGGCTGGTCAATCAGGGCGGACAACAGGGAACCATATTCCCGACGGGCAATCCGGCTGCCCTGTGGGGTCAGCAGAATATCCCGCACTGACTGGCGCAGATGGTCCGTATCAGTAATGGCCTTACCGTTGCCCTGGCTCATGCCGATATACAGCGTCATACCGGGCCTCCTGACGTATCGCCGCCGGACTTCACGCCAGTGTGACCGTGTTTATCCACCACGATCCCGTTGGAACTCATCGCGCCGCCGCCCTGGGTGACGCCGCCATTGATCACCACCTCGCTGTTAATGCGCGTGGTACCAGCCTCCACCACAAACTCACCGGTTTTGAGGGTGATATTGTCCGCCGCCTCGATCACCATGGATTTGATACCCCGGACATGCCACCGCCCGGTGGCGGGTTCATACTCAAACCAGCCGCCGTCCGGGTACTCCGTCACGCAACCGTCCACGGAATCCGACGGCGGTGCAAACTGATTGGAATAGATGGCAGGCAACGCAAAAGCGGTTTCCAGATTGCCGCCCATGCTCAGCACCACCACCTGCTCATCCGGCGACGGGCACCACCATGTACGGGCACCACCGGCACGCAGCGTCAGCCAGTTAATCCAGTTGGTTTCAAGCTCGCCCACTCTCACCCGGCACAGCCAGTTTTCCCGGTCCACTTCGGTCACAGTGCCGGTGCGGATCAGGTTGGTGATAAGGCGCATGATTTCGGTTAGTTGTGCATTCATAACGAAAGGTTGCCATCAGAGGGAAAAGGGAGGCAGCGCGGGCGCTTGTGCCAGCGGTGGCACAAAGATCACCCCGCCAGCCAGCGCAGCAGAGTGTCACGGGTAATGGTTTCCACCTCATCATTCACGCCCAAAAGGCGGCGCTCTGCGTAGCGGACCTCCGGGCCTTTTCGGCTGACGCGATCCCGCAGGCCGTAATGGTGAACACGGGCAATGCGCTGCACCTTGCCATCAAACTGCACGCTGGCGGAGTCCGCACTGGCGGTGGTTTTCAGGTATTTTGCGGTGCGAAGCTTTGCAAACATCTGGCGTTTGATGCGCCCCTTCTTGCTGCGGGCTGTCACCCGGCGCGGCTCATAACCGCTGCCGTCAGGATTACGCTGCAGCCTGATGTTCTGCTGCTGCGTCCGGCGCAGCTGTTGCGCCAGTTGCCCCATCATACGGCTGCGTGCAGCAGGCTCCAGATTTGCCAGCAGCGCCGTCAGCCAGTCATCCACCCTCTGCAGCTCATCCACGTTTCACCGTCCACATTTCTTCGGGTTCGTCCGGCTCCGGCACCGCTTCAACGCTCGACACGCTGCCGTCAGTGCTGACCAGCACGCGCTCCGTCAGTTGCAGGTTCAGGCTGATATCGCACACATCGTTGCGCAGAATATCCACTTCAAAGGTGAACAGTTTTTCGCGCAGATCCGGGTTGTTGATGGCGTCCGGCTGGCTGGTACTGAGCCACAGCAGCACAGGAGCCATCAGCAGATTCTGGTCGCCGCTGAAATCCTCGATCACCACGTTCAGGGTGTAGCGGTATTCCCATGACATGGAGCTGGCACCGGTTGCCACCAGTGAGCCGTTATCAACGAAAAGGTGCAGCTTGTCCGGGTTGTCCCGGACATAGGCAACCGCTTTATTCAGGGCGCTGCGTAAGGACTGCGGTTTGTTCACTGTCTCGCTCCTGACACGCAATAATCGTGTCCACTTTGTCAGCACAGACCGCCCAGGCGGCCTCGGTTTCATCCAGCACCGCATTCAGATCGCCGTTACTGCGCGGCGCTGACCTTTCCAGGCGGCACTGCGTCACTCTGGGACAGCCACTCACGGTAAGCTGCACCTCCGGCGAGGGCCGGACGCTCCCGCAGCCGGATAATGTCAGCAGGCAAAGGAGTATCAGCCCAGCGGCGCAAATCCTCATTTTCACGTTTCAGTTCCTCGATCCGGTGCTGGCGGCTGCGCAGCAGTGCGGTGGTCTGTTCCGCTGCTGCATAAAGCCGCGTCTGCTCCCGGCTGTTGGTTTCGGTCAGAATGGACAGGCCGATCAGCTGGCTGTTTTTCTTCGTCAGCTCCTGCATTTTGCTTTTCAGCGCCGCGCCCTGCGTTTCGATGGTGTGGCTGGCATTGTTAAGCCGCCACGACTGCCAGCCCAGCGCCGCAAGTGCCAGCGCCAGCACTACCGCCAGCGCACGCATCAGGCCGCCATCGGCTCATGAAGCTGCGCGCGGGCAATCTGATACAAAACCAGCGTCAGCAGGTAAAACACCAGGGTGATCACCCATCCCGAAAACGCCAGGCACAGAACAATAAGCAGCCTGATTACCCATGTACGCACGGGTTTTACGGGGTACGCCCTGAATTTCAGCAGTGCCACCCTGACCTCATCGCGCGCACGATCTCCGGCGAACCACCCGACAGCGCACAGCGCAGCGAGCAGCCAGGCGAGGAAGCATGACACCCAGACAGACGCACCAACCAGAACCGGCGCACCGCTGCGCGGATACAGCAGACTGATAACCAACAGCGCAGCCCATGCCAGCTGGAAAAAAACACTCATGACTTTCTTTTTCATTCCGTTATGCTCCTTTTAAGCACCAGGCCATTTCCCGCGCGCGGCGGTTGTCCAGCCCCTGATTAAACACACCTTTGACATACACCCAGCGCGGCAGCTGATGGCAGGCATCCGCCCAGCGCCGCTGGTTCAGCAACTTAACCAGCGTGGAGCTGCAGGCGTTGCCGGTGCCCACGTTGAAAGCAAACGACACCACCGCGTCATAGACCTTTTGCGGCATCGACTGCACCACACATTTATCCAGCGCCCGCTCCACGCGCAGCACGTTGGTGATAAGTCCCTGCGCCGCCTGCCGCTCCGTGATGGTTCTCCCCGGCACCACACCGGACGTATTGCCGATCCCGTCAGTCCACACGCCCGCGCTGCACTGATAAGGCTGCAGGCGGCAGCCCTCGTAATCGGCGATCAGTTTCAGCCCCTCGACAGAGGTATGAAGCGACTGAAATCCGGGCAGCGTGGCGGCGATAGCCAGCACGGCCCCGACAAGGCAGCGCTTAACGATTGAAGGATTCATATTCCCCCCGCGAAATCTTGCCGCCACGTAACAATTTGAAAGACTGGTGTTTGTAGTACCAGTTGATAGCCAGCATCAGCACACCAATCAGTACGCCGCCAACCGTTGACGCATCCTTGAGCGACAGATCGCCCAGCCATGCCAGCAGCACGGCGATGCAGTAAGTGATAAAGGCGCTGATTCGTTCAAGCGTCATAATTCAGTCCCATAGCTGGACGGTCTGCGCCGTGGTTGACGCCGTAATGTCCGGCAGCTCCACCTGCAGCCCGTGCGGTAAAAATGGGCCGTACTCAGCCAGCCCCGGATTTGCCTGCAGAACCTGCTCAGTGACACCCTGCGTGCGCCCGTAATGACGCCAGCAAAGCGCGTCCACCGTGTCATACTGATGCGCACGCACTTTCATCAGATAAGCTCCACCGTACAGTGCGGTGCATCCTGCACCCGGCTGATGGCCCAGCGGGCATCACGCCACAGATCGCCACTGGCCTCCGCCAGCTCCTCCCCTCGCTTCACGCCTGACGCCGTGGCGTCATAGTCCTGATAACGCTCATTGAGCACAGCGCGCGCCCAGCAAAAAACGGCGTTGTGGTAGTGCTGGATACGCTCGCTTTTGCCGTCCAGCATTTCTGCAGGAACCTCAGCAAGTGTCCGCCAGCCCAGCACCTGCTGACGGTTGCGGAAGTCGAACAGCTCAGCATTAACCTCAGAAATAGCCGTCAGCACGACCTGCTTTAAACGCGGCTGCGTCACCGTGCCGTCAGTGCGCATCACACTGCGGAATTCTGACAGGTCCACATCAGGCCAGAACGGCGTATTTTTGATGACCTCCGCCTGTTCCGGTGCCTGTTCGGGCGCAACAAACTTCATGCAGCTTTCTCCTGAATAAGTGGGCGGTGGACGGGGTTTTGATGTGGCAGAGCCTTTCGCCACCCCGTGCCGCCCGTGCGCGGGGCACGTTCTTTAGCGGCTGTCATTGCGCAGTCTGCGCTCCAGCTGCTGCTTTTCTTTTTTCACGCCACAGCGGGGATCGAGCTGCAGGGCATGGGTAAGGTGATTCAGGGCAGATGCCGGGCTGCTTTCGCTCAGTACAGCGCCGATGGCTTTATGCAGGCGCGCCCGCGACTGGTCCGGCATATCCAGATCGGTTGTCAGGTCCAGCGTCTGCAGGAGCAGATCGGCATCAAAACCGGCAGCGGCAAGTAGAGCGCTTTGTGCCGCGTCAGCCATTTCTTCTGCCAGCACGGTCTGCACGTTACGGTTGCCCAGCGGCATCACCCAGCCATGACGCAGCGCATGACGCGCGATTTCCAGCGCACCGGCATAATCACCGGCGTCAATACGCCACAGCATCACGTACATCAGCACGTCATCCTGCTGCGCACCGCCGGCAGCCAGCACGCCGTCCGCCCAGGCGGAATATTTCGGCAGCAGTTCCACCTTGATTTCCGCCTTTTTCACCGTGGACTGGACGCCCTTGAGGCGGCGGCGGTCTTCTGCCAGCTGCAGCAGCATCAGGTCATAGCCCGACGCATGGCGAACACTGCCGCCCTCACGGGCGGCCTGTTCGGCCTGAATGCGCAGGCGGTGCTGCCGTGCGGGACTCAGGCTCATGCGTTATTCCCCACCTTCCGGTGCGGCAGGCGCGCTGAAATCACCGATTTCGATGTTTTCAACCAGCGCCGCGCAGCGGTAGTCCTCGACCACATACGCCTCGTTGACGGATTCAAAGTTTTCAATCCGGTCACGTTTCGGGTTATCGATAACAGAACGGCGGCGGGTGTCTTCCTGCCAGTAGATGGACAGGTTATCCAGACGGGTGATCAGCAGGGCATTTGCCGGGAAGTAAGGCGCGCGCACAGCCTGCAGGCCGCCCATACGTTTCTGGCTGATGATCAGATCGGCGGCGATTTTCTCGCTGTTGTCCTGCTCTTTGTTGACCAGCGGGAAATACTTGTCAGACAGCAGTTCACGTCCGCAGACGACAACCAGATCGTCATCATCCTGATAAACCGCGTCGATCAGCTCGTTGACGGCATCCATCACCACGGCGTCCAGGTTGGCATAGTCGCCCCCCTTACCCACCTTGACCGCGCCTGCAGTTGTTGCGCCGTCTTTTGTTGTGCTGCCCATGACGTGATCCGGCGCGTCCTCGCGGATTTTCTGCAGCCAGCCTTTATTGACGTCCTGCAGCAGCGGGTTTTCAGCACGATTGGAGGTTTTGGCGCGCTTCACGCCGTTAAAGCCGATCATGATGCGGTCCAGCGCCTGACGCTTGACGATGGCGTTGCGGATACGCACCTGGAAGTCCTGGAATTTCGCCCACAGGTCCAGTTTTGCGTAGGTCAGCACCGTATCAAAGTTGGTCTGCTCGCATTTGTATTCCACGTCTTCCATCAGCGTCGGATCGGTAGGCTCGCGCTCTTTGGTGGTGGTATCGGTGGTTCCGGCAATGGTGCTGCCAACGCCCAGCCCCAGCAACTGACCGGACTGCTCAGTGACCGGCGTGATGTTAATCAGCGTCAGAAAAGCGGCAGACTGCTGGATCTGGTCTTCCAGCGTCTGCTGCACGGACGGCTCTACGGTGAACTTACTGGAGAGTTCTTCAATCTCCACACCGTTCAGGCGCGCCAGCTGCTGCAGGTAAGCGTTAAAGGCAAAGCGGGTTTTCTTTTTCATCGGGTTTTATGCTCCATCAGCAATTGGTCAGGGTGCCTGCCGGTGCGTCACCGCCCGGCGCGCGCTGGCGGTAGTCTTTACGGCTGTCTTCGCTGCTCAGCTTTTTCTCAAGCTCGGCAAAGGCGGTCTGCTGCTCCTGCATGGAGGACTCCAGCTCAGAAAGGCGCTTGTCCTGTTCGGACAGGGATTTATCAGTGCGTTCGCTCAGGTTCTGCTGCTCGGTGGCGACCAGTTCCACGGCTTTATGCACATCGGAGAAACGCGCCTCATCGGTCTGCTCTTTTTTGGTGAACAGCGCGGTGACGCGGGCAAAGAGGGACGGCTTTTCGTCCTGGGCTTCTTCCAGTTCAATCAGCGTTTCAACCGCTTCCGAAAACAGGTTTTCAGGGTTCTGCTTACGGTTCGCCAGCGGGTTATGCGCGGCGCTGGCGCTGAATGCCAGCATTTCGGTGCCAAGGCTTGCCGGATCGTCCGTCGCACCCAGCCCCACAAGGTAGGCTTTGCCGGTGTCGGCAAACTTCGTGCTGACCTCCATGGAGGTGAAAAGCTTCTGGCCTTTCTTCACCAGTTCCACCAGGGCGTCCGTGGGTTCGATATCGGCATAAAGCGCCATCTTGCCCGCCAGCGGCCCGTCCTTGATTTCTTCTGCAACCAGCCCCGTCACCCTGCCGTAGCGGTTAAAGGTGCTGTCCGGCAGATAAGACTTGATGTGCTCAAGGTTAATCAGCGCGGTATAGACCGTCGGGTTATAGCTGGCAGCCATCTGTACCAGCCATTCACGCTGGATTTCGCGCCCGTCAGTGGTGGCACCTTCCACCCCGATACGGAAACGCTTTGCTTTCACTGTCATGAGCCGTGCTCCGTTAGAAATAACTTACTGGAGCCTTATGTTTGCGGTGATGGGGGGAGTGAAACAACGCGCGGCACTTGTACGGTAAACCACACAAACCGCAGCCGGGGAAAGCTGTCAGGCAAGGCCGTATGTTTGGGCCATGAACACGACACTGACCCCCGCAGACCTCGATCCCCGTAGGCAGGCCATGCTGCTGTACTTTCAGGGATACCGCGTAGCCCGCATTGCTGAAATGCTGGGCGAGAAAGTTGCAACCGTTCACAGCTGGAAGAAGCGCGACAAATGGGGCGACTATGGGCCGCTGGATCAGATGCAGCTCACCACCGCCGCACGTTACTGCCAGCTCATCATGAAGGAGCAGAAAGAAGGGAAAGACTTCAAGGAAATTGACCTGCTGGCGCGCCAGTCAGAGCGCCACGCCCGGATCGGTAAATTTAACGATGGCGGCAACGAAGCAGACTTAAATCCGAACGTTGCCAACCGTAACAAAGGGCCGCGCCGCCAGCCCGAAAAGAATGTTTTCACTGATGAACAGACCGAAAAGCTGGAAGAAATTTTCCGCAACGGCATGTTTGAATATCAGCGCCACTGGTGGCAGGCAGGCGTAAAACACCGCATTCGCAACCTGCTTAAATCACGTCAGATTGGGGCAACATACTTTTTTGCCCGCGAAGCGCTGATTGACGCCATCACCACCGGGCGCAACCAGATTTTCCTCTCAGCCAGTAAGGCACAGGCGCACGTCTTTAAGCAGTACATCATCGACTTTGCAAAAGAGGTGGATGTTGAGCTGAAAGGCGACCCGATGACGCTCAGCAACGGGGCGTGCCTGTACTTCCTCGGCACCAACGCCCGCACGGCGCAGAGCTACCACGGCAATCTGTATCTTGACGAATATTTCTGGATACCGAAATTCCAGGAGCTGCGCAAGGTTGCTTCCGGTATGGCCATTCACAAGAAATGGCGACAAACCTACTTCTCCACGCCGTCCAGCCTGACCCACAGCGCCTATCCGTTCTGGTCCGGCGCGCTGTTCAACCGGGGCCGCGCCAAAGCGGACAAGGTGGATATTGACCTGACCCACAGCAATCTTGCGCGCGGCGTGCTCTGCCCGGACGGGCAGTACCGCCAGATCGTCACCGTGGAGGATGCGGTGCGCGGCGGCTGTAATCTGTTCGACCTGGACCAGCTGCGCATGGAGTACAGCCCGGACGAATACCAGAACCTGCTGATGTGCGAATTTATTGACGATCTGGCGTCAGTGTTCCCGCTCAGCGAGCTGCAGGCGTGCATGGTGGACAGCTGGGAAGTGTGGGCAGATTTTCAGGCGCTGGCGCTGCGCCCGTTTGGCTGGCGCGAAGTCTGGATCGGATACGACCCGGCGAAAGGCACGCAGAACGGTGACAGCGCCGGGTGCGTGGTGGTGGCACCGCCAACCGTGCCAGGTGGCAAGTTCCGCATTCTTGAGCGGCACCAGTGGCGCGGGATGGATTTCCGCGCCCAGGCTGAGGCCATTAAAAAACTGACGCAGCAGTACAACGTGACCTATATCGGCATCGACTCAACCGGCGTCGGTCACGGTGTCTACGAGAACGTGAAAGCGTTCTTTCCTGCCGTGCGGGAGTTTGTCTACAACCCTAACGTCAAAAACGCCCTGGTGCTCAAGGCATACGACATTATCAGCCACCGCCGTCTGGAGTTTGACGCAGGGCACACCGACATTGCGCAGTCCTTTATGGCTATCCGCCGCGCCACCACCGCCAGCGGCAACCGCCCTACCTACGAAGCCAGCCGCAGCGAAGAAGCCAGCCACGCAGATTTGGCCTGGGCAACGATGCACGCACTGTTTAACGAACCACTGCAGGGCGAAGCCGCCAATACCAGCAACATTGTGGAGATTTTCTGATGCACTCAACCCCAACTAACCTCATGACTACCGCCATCCTGCCTGTAGTTCGCCCTTTCTTTGCTTACCAGCATGAATGGAACAGTGGCGCACACGGCAGAAACCGCGTGCTAACAAAAATGCGTCAGGCTGGCGCGGATTTCTTTTTTGCATACGAAGCCCTGAACGATGCACTGCATACCGGACGCAACCAGATTTTTCTGGGCTGCAATCCGGCATCAGCCCTGACAGTCAAAAACTATATGTCAGCTTTTTTAGGTGAGGCCGCAGCCTGGACGTACCCTGGAAAAATAAAATCAGGTAAAGCGCATCTTGAACTACCAAACGGTGCGGTTATTTATTTTATTGGGCCGGAAAGTCTCGCCGCCGCGCTCCATGGAAACGTCTACGTGTCAGAGTATGCCTGGGCTGACTCCCCAAAAAATATGATTGCGCTCGCCAAAAGCCTGTCCATGCACGCGCGCTATCACGCTACCTACTACACCACCCCAAGCCGCAACCCGGAGGCATGGCAGGAATACAAGAAGCTTATTGCCCGCAACAGCACTACCTGCATGACCTTTACCGCTGATGACGCTGCAGCATCCGGGGCAACGCTCGCAACCGGAGCCGCGCTCTTTGATGATGAATGGCTGAATGACATGAAAAAAGAGTTATCAGCAGAGGACTGGAAAATGCTGTTTATGTGCGAATGGCCCCAGGCTGACAAGGAGCAGGCGGCATGAGCAAGCGTAAAAACAAGAATAACCGCGCAGCGGTAGATCACAACGCTAAATCAGGCGGCGCTGCGGCGGAGGCGTTCAGCTTTGGCGACCCGGTGCCAGTGTTAGACCGACGCGAATTGCTGGACTACGTGGAATGCGTGCAGATGGATCGCTGGTATGAGCCGCCAGTGAGCTTTGACGGACTGGCGCGGACCTATCGCGCCGCTGTGCATCACAGCTCACCGATTGCTGTAAAGCGTGACATTCTCAGCAGTACCTACATCCCGCACCGCCTGCTCAGCCAGCAGGCTTTTGCCCGTTTCGTCCAGGACTATCTGGTGTTCGGCAACGCCTATCTGGAAAAGCGCACCAACCGACTCGGCGGCGTTCTCTCGCTGGAACCAGCACTGGCGAAGTACACACGGCGCGGCGTGGATCTCGACACCTACTGGTTTGTGCAGTATGGCCTGACCACGCAGCCCTATGAATTTACGCAGGGCAACATCTTTCATCTGCTAGAGCCGGATATTAACCAGGAGATTTACGGGCTGCCCGGCTATCTCTCAGCCATTCCGTCAACCCTGCTCAACGAGTCCGCAACGCTGTTCCGCCGGAAGTATTACATCAACGGCAGCCATGCGGGTTTCATCATGTATATGACCGACGCAGCACAGAATCAGGAGGACGTGAACAATATCCGCCAGGCAATGAAAAGCGCCAAAGGGCCGGGCAACTTCCGCAACCTGTTTATGTATTCGCCCAACGGTAAAAAGGACGGTATCCAGATCATCCCGTTATCGGAGGTTGCGGCGAAGGATGAGTTTCTGAACATCAAGAACGTGAGCCGCGATGACATGATGGCAGCGCACCGCGTACCGCCGCAGATGATGGGCATCATTCCCAACAATACCGGCGGCTTTGGCGATGTGGAAAAGGCCAGCCGCGTCTTTGTCCGCAACGAGCTGATGCCGTTGCAGAAGCGACTGCAGGAGCTTAACGACTGGCTGGGCGAAGAAGTGATCCGCTTTGAGCCTTACACGCTGGGACTGACAGAAGACAAGCGCAACGACTGACCTACCGCACCGCGACAACAAGACCACCTCTCACAGCGCCCCGGCAGCATTCTGCGGGGCGCTTCTTTTTTGCTGCCATTCCCTCACCCTCACCGATTGAAGCCGCCAGCGTGCCGGAGATTGCGCCGGATTTTTACCATTTCACCCCGTTGCGCGCGCTCGTATCCCCGCCACGCCTGCCCGCTTTGTGTAGTGGTTTTCATGCACCTGCATGACATAAGCAGAAGCCCGCCATTCCTGGCGGGCCTCAGCAAAAACGATCCTCAAACGATCATGCGGATTCATGCAGCATAGTCATGCACTACCCTGCTCTGCGTCGCCAGCAGGCCTTCTCCTGCGTGTTGATGGCTTTTTACCACCCAACTTGCGGCAGTCTTTTCTGTCGCGCGCTTCGTCTTCTTTAAATTTGTTATACGTTTCAGTGTCAAAAAACGAGATAGTTTCAACTTCATCTTTAGGGATCAGCACACGGAAATCCTGAATATTCAGGCGCGACATTCCACTAATGACGCCGCTTTCAAGATAGTGCTGATGGTAGTTTGTCGTGATATTTATCGTTAGGTCGTCTTTGTCACGATATCCGCTCAGCATGGGGAGAATTTCAAGGTGTTCCGACAATCCATTTTCCAGCGCCGGACAAGTCACCAGCCCTACATAGATTTTGCGTGATGAAAGTGTAGCGATGATAGGGAATTGACGTGCTGATGCTTCCATGAGTAGCGACTCAAAGGCATTGTTTCCCACAGCCTTTGCTAGTGCATCCCAACGGCGATCACCCTTCGAAGTACGCCGTTTGTTTAGCCAACCGAACAGAGCCGCCAGAACTATTGAAATCACAACCCACGCGATCTGCTTAATTTCATTGATGCGCTGCGGCTTATCCGTTGTGGTGGATAACATCCCGTTAAAGCTGTCTGGAGTCAGATTCAGCGCATTGGAAAGCCAGCGAAACCCACCACTGATGTTAAGAGCGAAGGTAAGAAAGCCGCCAGCGAGGAAAAAGACAATTCCCCATGCAGCCACAAAAAAATAAGCGTCCCAGCCATTGGAACGCTTATATCTATAACGCGTTGAAAGTGATAGGTTTACATATATAAAACCACTAACCAAAATCACTGCTAAAAGTAATGTTGCCATTATCGGGTTCTGTAATAATGTTTTGCTTTGACAGTGCTCGTTTTGATGCCTTCAAGCTTATCCATCTGATCTCTGATGGCTTTCATAGCTTCTTCGTTGGACAAATCTACGGACACAAAACCATCTTTACTCAGATTGAGCTTGTCCTGGTTCTCTTTCAGAACCCGTGCCAAACGTTCAACTGGATTACCCAGCCTCAATGCGGCGATACTTGACATAACCCCTCCTTCTTATATGGCGCGGAAGTGTACACTTCGTCACCAGCAACCACAACAGCAAATTCCTTATAACTAAGACAACCGTTTTAACTGTTGGTTGCGTTACTTAACTTAAGTTCATTGCCCCTAATCGCGCAAGATGTTTCTGCCTTAAACCGCTGCATTTAGCATATATAGTGCCTCTTATGAGAAGTAGGCACTAACCAAGACAATTTCTAACGCCTCGCGTGGCTCGTTGTTCAACCTTGCGGACGGTAAAAACCAGTTTTATCGTCCGCAACGTTCGCTAATGTAACCAGCTGTCGTCCTCCCAGACCTGCTGCATTATTTCCATCACTCGCTTTTTGTCTTCATCCAGCTTTAACCCGCTCAGCTCAACGCCGTTGGCGCTGCCCTTACGGATACGAATTGCTGTTTTGGGATACAGAGGGCGCAAATTACGGTAAAGCTCGGATTCAAGGGCGTCCAGTGTAGCCTGGCTAATCTTCTGCTCTTTATCGATCATTATTTCAATGCGCATACAGATCCCCCTTAACTGGTGACGTCCATTGACCGGCAGTATTCATGGCTGCGGATTTTCGCCATCAGCTCGTCGGTCATTTCGGACACCCACTGGATAGCCAGCCGCTTTTCTTCGTCGCTACACTCACTAGCCGCTACAAGCTTGATAAAAAAATCAATGCGCTGGAGTTTCAACGACTCCAAAAGATAATCCTGCATTTTCCCTCCTATCACTACTACGGACACACAATAACTGTATGTATATCCACTGGTTATAAACACAGTATAGTAGGATTTGGTGAATGTAAAACGTTTTTTATCTGTCAATTAGATCGCTCTGATGCGGATCAATAAGAGCAAGAATTGTTAAAACTGCGGCATCAGTACCACTGACGCCATTTGTCATCTTCCTGCAGACGGTGGTTTCGGTAAAAAATACGCAGCCCGGCACCTGACGGAATACTGCCGCCGCGCAGAAGCAGGTCAATCTCTGACTCGCTAACATCGAACCCTCTGGAACTCAGTTCTGCCTCAAGCTGCAGGCGCTGCTGATCAGAAATAGTCTGTTTATATGCTTTTTTCCGCTTCGGTTTTACCAGCCTTAACCTGGCTGTCAGCTCCCGCCGTTCCTTCTGGCCCATGCTGTGGAGATATTCCTGCAGCTCCTTCTCATCCATGGTTTTTATATCGGGTAAATCACCCCCTGATTTGTTCAGATTTTCAACAGGGGGACAGTTATTGCCACGAGTCCAAGGGGCGCAAGCGCCCTGGTCGGCTGCCGCCTCCTGAACGTCAACGGCCTTGCGAACCTTTTTCCACTTCACCGCGTGCGTGCAAATCTTGCCTTCTACAATCGGGGACCAGATGCCATAGATACGGATACCGTGATCGCCGTAGGCGCTCGGTTCGTCGTTAAGCTCATAAGCCGTGCGGACAAGGTGATGTTTGCGGGGCACCAGTACACCGCCCTGCTTCATGATGTAGGTGGCAAAGCAACCCGCATCTGCAGCTGCCAGTACCGCATCCAGACGCGGGTTATCCAGTACCGGCGCACCCGCTTTGCGTTCACCCTGCACTCTCGCCGCCTGACCAGCCAGCAAGCGCAGCTCGCGGTATGCCTGACGCCCCGGAATACCAAAGAAACGGAACTGCTGGACACGATGCAGTGACGCCCAGGCGGTGACATGCTCGGCGCTGTCACGCAGTGATCTGCCGGTTTCTTTGCTGATTTCTTTAGCCAGTCCGCGCCCGTCGATGTTCTTGCTGATGTATTTGGCGATGTAGCTGGTCGGCGTGCCCTTGCGCGGGTTGATTAGCTCGGACTTGAAGCGCGGCCCGGTATTGGTGCCCAGCTCCTCGCGGTCTTCACGGATGGCAAACCTGCGCAGCATCGCAGTGATGGAACGGCGGTCTTTTTTGCGCATGAAGCAGAGAAGATGCCAGTGCACGGTGCCGTCATGGTGCGGCTCTGCCACGCGGACGCCATACCAGCGCAGCCCCACCTTGTGCATTGCCTTGCGGAAAGCGGCGAACGTATCAACCAGATAGTCACTGCTCTGACGGACGGTGGCGCTGGTCCACTTCGGATTAGGTCTGCCGTTGTTGAGGGTTGCGTGGAAGCGTGACGGACAGGTGATGGTAAAGAACACTGCGCAGTCTCCGCGCATTTCCGCGATCAGCTCCAGTCCCTTAACACAGGCCATCATTTCATTACGGCGGTGTGCCGGGTTGCTGTTGCTGGCGTTCACCACGTCTTCCATGTCCAGCGTGTCGCCGTCTTCGTTGACCAGCTCATGCGAGCGGAAGAACTCCAGCGATTTGCGGCGCTGCTCGCGTTTGTGGATCACGGCTTCATAGCTGACATACGGGGACGCTTTTTTGTTGACCAGGCAGACGGCGCGCAGATGTTCCTCCCGCCACTCGCAGCGCATCTGCCACAGTTTGCGATACCACCAGTCCGCGCACAGCATACGCGCCAGCGATGGTGGGATCAGTTCATAAGGCACCGGCTTGCGGCGGCGCTTTTTGCGGCGTAACCGTTCAAACGCTGGCGGGATGACCTCAAGGCGCATGGCTTCTGCAGCAACCCTTTCCCATGCCTGGCGGATTTCTTCTGGTTTAACATCATCGCTGACAAACAGATCACCGCAGGCCGCATCAAGACACGTGCTCATATGTGCCGCAACCAGCGTGGAAAGGCGCTTGACCTGATCCTGATTCATTTCAGGCAGTACCAGCAGCCCCTCCAGCCCGTCATGGCTCGCCATGAACCGGAAAGACGCAGACACCTGACTGTCACGCACGCGCTCCAGCCGCTCAAGACACGGCCTGATTGTTTCGCGCAGGTAGCGGGAATAAGCCTTTGCCCTGCCCAGGCTATGGAAATATTTAATCCGTTCCAGCAAAGGCTTGCTGATGTGGGGCGGCATGGCGTTAACGTCAGCCAGAATGACCAGATCAGAATTAAAACGCTGCTGCTCGCGCGCCATTTTGGCACGACTAATCAGCCGGTCCTGCTCCATTTCGCGCTGGACAGGATCGCGGGAATCATTGAAGAAATAGCGTTCCCAGACCTCATCACTCAGCGCTTCACGGCGCAACTGCTCCTGCTCGTTATCCGCAGCGTAAAGAGCGATCAGGTTTGAAAGCGCAGAATCCGGCGCAACTTCCGCCGGGTCCAGATATGGATTAACCGCTTTTTTTGGGTTATTCCATGAAAAGGCCACGGCAGCCTCATTCGAGCCGCCGGTGGTTGGTGCATTATGTAATGTGAATTTACTCACTGCCACGCCCGCACCTCAGTTTCCACCGAGATATCTGGACCGGACGCCAAATCGACCCCAAACCAGCCTGCTGATTTTGTGGCGATGATTTCTGCTGCAGATTTACTCTCACCGGCAGCCACACCCATGCTGCGCTTTGCAGTGATGCGATGGCGGGTAAAATTACGATAAAGCGAACGGGTCAGGGACGTGTCGCTGTTGGACACGATAACCGGATGACCTTCTGATGACCGGCGCTCAAGAATAGACGCCAGATGATACTGATCGTCTTCTGTAAAACCGGCTGTGTGATAACCGCTAAATGTGCCATCGTATGGCGGATCACAATAAACAACATCACCAGCCTGCAGCAGCGCCAGTGTTTCGTCATAGCTGGCACAGATAAACGTTGCACGTTGAGCCTTTTCTGCAAAAGCGCGTATTTCACTTTCAGGGAAATACGGATTTTTATAATTACCGTAAGGGACATTAAAATGACCGCTCAAATTATAGCGGCACAACCCACGATAACCATGGCGATTAAGATAAAGGAAAAATACAGCTTTCCAGAAATCGGTGGTTTCAGCAGAATGATTAAAATCCTGACGGATGTTGTAATAAGACTCTGCGCTATTTGTGCTGGCAAAGAATCCTTTTGCATTTGAAATGAATTTATCGCAGTCAAATGCAATATGCTTATAAAGATTTATCAGGTCTGGATTAATATCCGCGACAAGATAATGAGGATAGTCTGTCGCCATCATTACAGCGCATGAACCCGCGAAAGGTTCAACCAGTCGCGGGCCAGCAGGAAGGTGCTTAATCAGTTCCGGCATGATGGCGGTTTTATTTCCCGCCCATTTCAGGATAGTGCTCATACAACACCTCCGTTGTAGTGTTTGCCTTTAAGCTCTGAAATTTCCTGACAGGTGACGCAGCACTGCACGCCCGGAATGGCTCGGCGGCGAGCTGGCGGGATCGGCGCATCGCAATCAATGCAGAGAACACGGGAAACACCCGGTGTTTTATTGCGGGCGGTGTGGATGTGGCGCTGGCGTTCTTCTTCAACGCGCTGCTGTACAAGGTCCATTGAATCAGCCATCAGTGGATCTCCTGCGCTTCGTTCTGAATCTTCACCGCTTCCTGACGCAGCAGCTCAGCCGCTTCCGTGTGGTTAAGCTGGCGTGACACGATACGAGCAGCTAAAGAATCCAGACGTGCAGCCATCACATCTGCGCGTCCCCGTCGTTCTTCTTTGCGTGCCTCAGTCAGCAGCAGGTTGAGTCCAGCATCATCTGGTCCGGCTTTAGTGGTACGGGTTTCAATATTTCGCATAGTTGTTTCTCCTGAATTTGGGCAATAAGAAGCCCGGCGGGTTTACGCCATTAATTTCTGTTGTTGATTAATTCGGCATGGTTAGCCGTTTGGGAAATAAGCTCACCACTGCACGAAAATGATTCATTGCTTTCACCAGTTCCCGCTTTTCGTCAGTAGTCAGATCACTAATATTGACGCCGTGACGTTCTGCCGGAATTTTTGCCATATAAAAAATGGCTGCCAGTGCCCGCTCATTCTGTTTATTATTTACGTCGCGTGGATCGCGCATATCTTTAATAAACCTTTCAAGCTCCGGCTCAATATTCAGACCAAACACTTTAGCCCTCAATTCCGCAATATGGTTCAGTCCGTCCAGGCGTTCACCGGGGCTTAATGGAACAGTCGCCGTAGCGCCTTCAATAGCCATGATTTCCCCTGTTTGGTTGTGGACAGGTCAGCCAACAGTTCATCCTGAGAGCGGCACGGGTGCCAGCGTTTGCCATCCTTCCCCATGATCCAGCCGTGACCGTAGTGCATTGCCGGGCTTTGCTTTATGAGAAGTGACGCGAAAGATGGTTCTTTAGTCAGCATAACCACCTCAGATCAGACCGAACGAAGCGCCGAGGCCCGTCACGGTATCCACCGCGCTTGCCATCGCTGGGTTAGCCTGTAAACGCGCCTGCATCGAAACGGCAGCCAGTGCCATCAGACGAGTAACAGAGTTAATGCTGCTGATAACATCGCGGCGGCCTGCGGTGGTTTTCACATCACCCGATACGGCACCGGCAGCAACACGTCCGATTTCAGCAGTAGCGCTCATGACGTAATGCGGCAGCTTCTCTTTTGCCACTTCGTTCATCGGTACGCATGGCAGGCAGTGAATCTGAGCCAGAAAACCGTCAACCAGCGTGGAGTCCTCAGTGATATCCGTCAGCATCCAGATTTCCGGCGGCGTCAGTTGATGTGGCTGGTCCGGGTTCAGCTTGTTGCGCAGAGTCTGGACATTCATTCCGGCGCGTGCCGCCAGCTTCGCCATGTTGTGACGTAGTGCGAAAGCCCGGCAGGCGTCGTCAAAGTACGGATGTTTGGAAATCTTATAATCAAACATGTGAGCCTCTTCGAAAGTTCTCATAATTGAACTCACTGACCAACAACAACGCGAAAGTTGGAATGACCAAGGGACTCGCGAACCTGATCGGTTTTGTACATAAGATAACGCAGGCTTACGCGGCCCTTGTTTTTATCCTTTTTAACCATGTACTTAGCCAGCTGACCATGGTGGATTTTTTGATAAACAGAGCCGCGTGAAATGCCTTCCCATTCGGCGAATTCCGCAGGCGTAGCCATCTCTTTTGGTACACGAATTGAAATATCAGTGCTCATAGTGCAGTATCTCTCAGTTAAGGTTTGGTTTATGTCGTTTTATCTTGTTTTATGTGATTCAACATTTGAACAATCGAGATACTACGATCCAATATTTGATACGTCAATAGGATTAAAAAATGATACAGGTGAAAGCTGGCGAGAATACAGGGGGTAGAGAGGCTATCCATAGGTTGATGGCTGCCTATGATTTCAAGTCCAGACAGCAGCTATGCGATCACCTAGGCGCATCTAAAAGTACCATGGCAAACAGATACTTAAGGGACAGCTTTCCTGCGGAATGGGTGATCCAATGCGCTCTTGAAACAGGCGTTTCGTTACTCTGGCTAACCACAGGACAAGGCGAACCAGGAGCAAAAATTGATGATAAAAAAAGTATCAATATCGTGAACTTCAGCAAGGTAAAACCTCTTTCTGAACTTATATCGCCAGAGATCGACAAGGCTACCCTTGTAGGAGGTTCGTTGGTTGAAGCCGGGAAGGCCATCATTGATAGCAGCCTGCTTCCCCCTGACTCAAACGAGCTGCTTCTCGTAAATACCACTGGCGATTCATATTTAGTTGACCGTAACCAGACACCACCAGTGAATGGGATGTGGTTGGTCGATATCGACGGGATAAAAAGCATTGTTAAGCTAACTCGCCTTCCGGGAAACAGATTAGTTGTGCATCAAGATGACTCTTCGTTTGAGTGCAGCTTGGATGATATCGAGGTTGTTGGCCGCGCATTGAAAATTATTAAGAGCCTTTGATATGACCATCAGAAAACAGCCGAACGGAAAATGGTTGTGCGAGTGTTACCCGAACGGGCGTGACGGCAAGCGCGTGCGCAAGCAATTTGCGACAAAGGGCGAGGCTGTAGCATTCGAAAACTTCACCATGGATGAAGTGAACAAAAAGCCGTGGCTGGGTGAAAAGGAAGATCGGCGGCGTTTGTCAGAATTGATAGAGCAGTGGCACTCCCTTTACGGCCAGACGCTCGCAGACCCCAAGCGCCTAATGGCGAAACTGAATATTATCTGCAATGGCCTGGGCGATCCCGTCGCCTCTGAGTTAACCGCCGGTGACTTTACAAAATATCGCGAAGCACGATTAAAAGGTGAAGTACGTAACGAAGACGGCGCGCTGATGTCGCCAGTAAAGCCCCGCACGGTAAACCTGGAACAGCGTAACCTATCATCCGTTTTTGGCACCCTGAAAAAGCTGGGCCACTGGTCAGCGCCTAACCCTCTCGCCGGGCTACCAACATTCAAAATCGCAGAGGGGGAACTGGCGTTCCTTGCCCAAGACGAAATTAAACGCCTGCTTGATGCCTGCGCTGATTCTCAAAGCCCCAGCCTATTAATGATCGCAAAGGTATGCCTAGCCACCGGCGCGCGGTGGAGTGAAGCCGAAAACCTGCAGGGCCATCAGTTATCTAAATACCGGATCACCTATACCAAAACCAAAGGCAAGAAAAACCGAACCGTACCGATATCTCAGGATCTGTATGACGATCTGCCCAAAAACAGAGGTAAGCTATTCACGCCCTGCAGAAAAGCTTTTGAGCGCGCAGTAAAAAGAGCGGGTATCGACTTGCCTGAAGGCCAGTGCACGCATGTACTGCGCCATACATTCGCCAGCCACTTTATGATGAACGGCGGAAACATACTGGTACTGCGCGATATTCTAGGCCATGCCGATATTAAAATGACGATGGTTTACGCACACTTTGCACCCGACCACCTGGAAGATGCCGTTACCAAAAACCCGCTTCACAATCTCAACTGGAACCGCTAATTTATGGCGGCACTTTGGCGGCAGAGCGTTAAAAAGGCATAAAACGCACAAACACCAAATAACACTAACACTCTGTTTTTAAACGTAAATCACTGTTTTCATTACAGTAAAAATGGTATGTAGAAATTTCGGACGCGGGTTCAACTCCCGCCAGCTCCACCAAAATTCTCCATCGATGATTACCAGAGTCATCCGATGAAGTCCTAAGAGCCCGCACGGCGCAAGCCCTGCGGGCTTTTTTGTGCCCTCAATTTGTCCCGCGAAGTCCGAAGAGAACTAATTAAATCCGAACCTTTTAGGCACCTTGTTAGGCACCTCATAAAGCTTTATTGTTTTTGAGGTGCCTAAAACTATGGAAACCCGGCAATGGCGAGACAAACCAAACCTCTATCCGTTAAAGAAATCGAATCTGCTAAACCCAAGGAAGCGGACTATGTGCTCTATGATGGCGATGGCCTTGAGCTGCTGATCAAATCCAGTGGGAGTAAAATCTGGCAATTTCGCTACATTCGCCCTGTCACCAAGAAACGTGCGAAGAAGAGCATAGGCCCCTACCCGTCAGTTACACTTGCCGATGCCAGAAACTACCGGGCAGAGTCTCGCTCACTCCTCGCGAAACAAATCGATCCACAGGAGCATCGGCAAGAACAACTTCGCAGTTCGCTGGAAGCCAAAACCAATACTTTCCAACTCGTGGCTGAGCGTTGGTGGAATGTGAAGAAAGCCAGTGTGACAGAGGACTATGCTGAAGATATCTGGCGCTCTCTTGAGAGAGATGTCTTTCCTGCGATTGGCGACGTTAGCGTCACAGATATTAAAGCTCATACACTGGTTCAGGCCGTTCAACCTGTTCAGGCCAGAGGGGCCCTAGAAACCGTTCGTCGTCTTTGTCAACGTATCAATGAAGTCATGATATATGCCCAGAACACAGGCCTGATTGATGCTGTTCCCAGCGTTAACATCGGTAAAGCCTTCGAGAAGCCTCAGAAAAAGAACATGCCCAGCATTCGACCGGATCAGCTACCGCAACTGATGCAAACAATGCGAACAGCCAGCATTAGTCTTTCCACACGCTGCTTGTTCATGTGGCAACTTCTTACTATTACCCGCCCTGCCGAAGCGGCTGAAGCACGCTGGGAAGAGATAGACATGGAGGCACGAGAATGGAAGATTCCTGCAACACGTATGAAGATGAATCGTGATCATACTGTGCCATTGTCAGATGAAGCCATCACTGTCCTGGAAATGATGAAGCCGTTAAGTGGCAATCGAGAATTCATTTTTCCAAGCCGTTTGAAGCCCACTCAGTCAATGAACAGCCAAACGGTAAATGCTTCGTTAAAGAGAGCGGGATTCGGCGGTATCCTCGTGTCACATGGTCTGCGATCTATCGCAAGCACTGCTCTTAATGAACAAGGCTTTCCACCCGATGTGATTGAGGCTGCGCTTGCACATGTTGACAAGAATGAAGTACGTCGAGCCTATAACCGAAGCGATTACCTTGAGCAGCGCCGCCCGATGATGCAGTGGTGGGCTGATTTTGTAATGGCTGCGGATCGTGGAAATATGATTGGAGATGGTATTCGAGGTATAAGGCTTGTCGGATGACATAGTTACAAGCGCCAGCCATAGGCGCTTTATCTGTATTAGCCCAGACTTGACCTGACAGTTTTATCTGGCAGCAGACTATCAAATCTGACAGTCTGCTTTGAGCCTGAACGGACATTTCCAGCAGCGCAGGAGCACACGGTAATGGATATGAACTGGTCTTCGGTTGTCCCCACTCTGGTCGGTGGCATTCTGGCCATCAGTGGTGCGATTCTCGCACAGATCTATATCAAGCATAAGGAGAGAGAGGCCAAAAAAGAGCAGATGGATTCAGACAGACGGCTTATGGGTGCGCTACTTAGCGTGCGTCTGGAAACCTGGATATCCTCCTGCTCTGTTGCCGCAGCTGACAGGCATGATCCTGTAACGCAATATCACTACGACCAGCTGGAGTTAACGTCGGTTGGCCCCTTTGTTCTTGACGATATTAAGGGGAACTGGTTAACACTGAGCCCGAAACTGATAAAAGAGATCCATGAACTCCCGGTGAAGCTGGAGCAGACAAACGATGAAATTTACGAGCATGCAAAAGCCACCAGGGATTCGTCCAAGCAGAGGTGGGGCAACTTTTTAATCCTGCGGGCAGAATCATATAATCACCTGTCAGGTCAAATCAGGGAAGTTTGCTCTCAGCTATATAATGAAACGGGCATGGGGATCCGATCGTTTTTTCCCGGTCATTCACCGCATAACGCATCACCTGAAAAACGGCCCTACACGCAATGGCTACGTTGGTGGCTCCCAAGCGGTGCCTTTGTGGTGCTTATTATCGCTTTGCTGATTTATGTCCTCAACCCGGGGCTGGAATCCCGTATCAATCAGGGGCACTACTGGGCAGACTGCACGATTGCCCGCCATAACTTGGACGGTGGTATGTTTACGGAAAATCAGCATGTACTGAAGTGCGGTAACCGCTACGAGGTGGTTTCAGTCGGGGACTACGAGCACGCAGCTCGGGCATGGCAGCAGATACAGGAGCCCGTGAAGGTTCCCGAATCAGCTGCAGCGCGCGCTGCACCTAGTTCAGATTAACTTTCCTATTGACCCGCCGCGCTCCCTCTCCTTTGCTGCCAGCTGCTCCGATGACGCTGCTGCCGGTTGCCATTGATTATCCTGCTGCGCTGGTGATTCGTCAGATGGCCCTAGTTGATGATTCGCTGCCGAAGTATCTTCTTGCTATTGAAGTGAGCGCGCTTCTCCATTATTTCCCTGATTTGAACCAACAGACGTTGCTTGCAACGTTGTGGAATTGTGGTGGGTGGATCAGGCGGAACAAAGTAGTTCATTAGTCTGGCTCTCATTTACGTTGCTACTATACGAATCGCGCAATACCTACATAAAATCTTGTTCAATGTCCGCTTATGGCACTGAGCGGACTGTCAGTTTAGGTTAAGCCCTGTGCAGCAACAGTGCCAGCCAAGTTTGAGCTAATACACTTTATCTAAATTACAAAGCAGAGCTTCAGCTACGAGGTGATTTTTTTTCTGTGTACATGAGAATCAAATGCTAGTCTGACACTCTCAACGTTTCGTGACCAATTTTTTAGAATAGTATCCGCTAAAGCATCTTGGCTTGCATTTGCTAATCGGTATTTTTTACTTTGATTGTTAATCACAAAATCTGATTCTTCAACATATTCCCATAAGGGGTCAATAAGGTCATTCACTGCCGCAGCTTTACTTTTCCAACCACCTTGTGGTGCAAGTTCATTTATAAGGTCTACTAATTTCCTCTGAATAACAATGTATACCTCTGTTTTCTTCTCTCCCCCCTTCTTTCCAGCCTTAACTCTAACGCCTGATAGTTCTGATTGTTTATCAATGTAAACCTTGAACCAAACCATTCCGATACACTTATCAAATAGACTAAAAGAGGTATTTAATGCCCTTAGCGCGATGCATTCATTTTCCGATGCTACCGACTGCCCCCATTGATACAACATTGAAGCATTAAAAAGATGCGCAAAAAATATGTCATCAATTCTGATGGGCTCGATAATTAATGGAAAAAAAGTCTCCCGATAAATACGACTCTGTAAGTCTCGCCAGCACTCCTGTACAGGATCATATAATTCTGTGTACTCCTCTTTGAGCTGTAACATCCCATTAACAGTGTGACTTTGATAATCCCGAAGATGAGGTTCTGAGTACAACCTTACACGCGTACCCACTTTTGCAGATTTCCAGTACTGTTCTCTCATTCTGGCTAGTTCTTCTTGCATTACCGAGTAGCTTTCATCAAGTATTTCAGCATATCTCTCCCACTTGCAGTGTGACATCTCCTCAGAGACTTCCTTTCTTTTCTGGCTAATTTCTTCACAAATTTCAGATATAGAAAACATTAATTCACCATATATCAACAAGTTAACTCTTGTAAAAAATGTCTTTTTGCTACCCGGATTTTTTGCAAAATCCTTTGATCATACTCTTACACAACCAAACTGAACTAATGCAAGGTAACTTAACATGAACACATCCAACGTCAGAATCCTTCGTTTAACCGACGTCGTCAGCAAAATGGGCATAAGCCGCTCCACCATCTATGATTGGCTCAATCCAAAATCTTCGCGCTACGATGCATCTTTTCCCAAACAGCGTCGACTGGGTAAGCAATCTATCGGCTGGCTGGAAGCTGAGTTAGACGAGTGGCTTTTACTCCGTAGTCAAGTGGGTTATTGAGTCTTAATGAATTGCAAGTAAAGGCCATTAACTCAGCCATAAAAACAGAATAAGTCATTGAAATTTCGATACGAGATTGCGGAGGCATCATTCGATTGAGACGATTAAACCTTAATAAAATCAACTTGCAAACCAATTGAATAGAGGTCCAAAAATACATTATTGACACTTTTTACAAGTATCAAATCAAGAAGAAAAGGACAATTGGCAGAAACATCAAGATCAAACATTTTTTTGTCTTAGACAGATAACACTGTGAGGATGCCAATTGTCATCAAATGCTTTTTTACGCCCTCAAAGTCAGAGGCGTCTGACGTGTCAAAAAATAATTAATGATACCGGATTCTAATCAATGAAATTTTTTGCTTACTTCGCTTGTGTTGACTCTGCTGGAGCAAAAGGAGTTAGAGAGCATACTGTTTTTCAAGAAATATGCGATTTTTTCCATGTAGACTCAGAGAATATTGTTATTGAAATTGTTGACATTAAACGACCATTTTCAGAACAACGGCTATTAAAGGAGCTCATTAATACAAAAATGAACCGTGGTGACACCATTGTAATTACTGATTTAAGCTGTCTGGGAAGAAATGTTGAGGACATAGAGGAGGCTTTATTTTTATTTTTTCGAAAGGAGATAAATGTCTACTGTTACCATCCTCGCACTAGAATTGAGCCAGCAATTGAATGCTGCATGTCATTTCTGATAACAGTCCAAAAAAAAGTCGACATTCATAATCTTAAGTCAACAAGGAGCCGGTATCGGACAATGAAAAAAGCGTTAGGAAGAAAAAAAGGAAGTAAACATGAGTTGGGAATATTAAAACTTAAGCTGAAAGGACATACACAGATACAAACGGCTAAAATTCTAGGTATCAGTATTTCAACAGTCAAACGCCACTGGAAAAACACATTTATTACTTAGCAAAAACAAGCTAATTAGAGAGTAACTTTAATATAGCCATCACTGGCCAGGACTGTCTTTTTCTAAAATTTAGATGTTGGAAAGGTATTATAATGGCAATCTACTCTTAGCCCTGACTAATAGTCATCTAAGAGCAGTATTATTAATCAAGTAATTATCAGATCACAACAGTATGGGGATACGATGCTCTGATGCCTGAATATACCTGAATCAAAGACAATGTACAGTCTTGTCTGTGTGGCAATCATCAATACGGTCTTTAAAGACCGTAGGACCAACCACATAGGAATACTTATATGAATTATGTTGAACTTTACCGATCAATAATCAATCGTTCATTGAGTTTGATTACGAACAGGCACCAAAGAGTTGCTGCGTTCAGGGTTGATACTCATTTTCCGGGGATAGTTGACAACGGTGATAACATTTGCTGCTTTCATAGCCTGAAACCTGGTGAAATTAGCCGTATGTGCAAATCAATGGAGGCTAAGCTCATAGCCGATATTCAGAGAAAAGAGCGAGAAGGGAAACGTGTATACCGAGGAACAGTAATTATTATATGGGCGAGAGAATTTTCATTATCAGGTAAATGCCATTACCACCTTTGCCTCCTGTTTAACAAAGATGCCTACTATCATCTCGGGGATTATGAGCAAGAAAATACGCTAAGAGCAATGATCACTGGAGCTTGGTATAGCGCGATGGGATTGCAACTGGACGATCACCCAGGTTTGGTGCATTTTCCAGAGAACTGTCGATATGTGTTGAATTCCAGCCATCTTGATTTCCAGGAAAACTACCAGGAATTACTGAACCGCTTGGATTATCTCGCTAAAATAGAGACCAAAATCTTTGGTGAAGGATATCGTAATTTCGGTTCTTACCAAATCGACCTTTAATTTCAATGTGGCCTTCCTGTTTAGGGAAGGCCTTTTTCACATCAGGGATAAGTGATGTGCCCTACAATCGCGCAGATGAGTCGATAATCGCTAACGTAGAAGATCTCCGGATTTTCAGTATCTTGCTCGCCGATAAAGAATACCCATGCTTTATCTTTCAGCCCCTTGCCTTTGGCTTCTATTGCCTCGGTACGGGCAGCCTCCAGCTCTTTACGAACCACGGTACGCTTGGCTTTTGACCAGCTAGCCCAATCGATGTAGATCTGGTAGCTTCGGGTAGGTTTAGGTTTACCTGACTCATCTTCCCCCCATTCACCAGACAAGGGAATGATGAGGTTTTCATCATTTTCAGTAAATTTGTTCCAAAGCAGTGGTGCATAAAAGATCTTCGGCTCCGGGTAAGGTTGAACCTCATTCCGGAGCTTTTTAAACGCCGTCATGTAGATTTGACCACTGATACCGGGAACGTTAAGCGACATTCCCCGGTCATGCGGGAAACGGATGAAGGCACGGCAAATATTGCGAATAGCATTCACTTGACGCCGGGATTGTCGTTCGGGTGAATTACCTTCACCAGATTGTGAGGATGCTGAACGTGTCGAACTGGATTTACTTTCATCACCAGAGAAACTTGGTTCAACAACTGGGCGTTTTTCGATCAACTTTAGCCCCGAGGGCATTAACCCCGGAGCACTGTCCAGTATGTTGCGGACACTGGCCTTCTGGCCTTGGCGAATTACTATGCTTTCAGCATCAGCATCACATTCAGGATGATGCTGAATATGGCGTTTCTTTTTAAAATAGGCTCTGACTTTTTTATCTTTTTCCCATGCAGCAGGATGCATGGTTATACCACATCCCCAGCACACGTAACCTTCAGTATCAACACTATCAAGTAGCCACAGATCCTCTGCTTCTACAATCTCACGGGTATGTTTATCACGTGCAGATTCCATCACTTTCTCCTTGTTAGGCTTTTAGCCGTCATTCAAACCTCTGTTCCCTTTCACTATCTTCCCGTTGTTCGCGTTCTTTTTGGCGTTCCACCCACTGTATCATTTTTTCGCAAACTACTTTGGCAGCCTCGGCGATATCAGTACGTTCGTGTTTAATCAACGTACTTAAAGTCCTTAATCTAGCTTGCATTATGTTGGCAAGGCTACCAGTCCAGGATGATGGAGTAATGCGCTCAGCAAAAGACCCCAGTACAGCTAGTGGCTTAGGTGACGCCTCTAGAAGTTCTATAGCCGTTTCGTGTATGGTCAGCACACTCTGCTCACCATTTTTTGACCAAAGATTTACCCCACCAGCTACAACGGGCCAAACAAAGGGATCATTTCTGGCGCGGCACCATGCAATTAGAACGCTTGTATTTATTTTTGCCAGGGGATAAGTGCGTAAGCCACCACGATTAATAAAGAATTGTCTTCTTTGCCGCTGTTCCTCAGAACCTTCAAAAATGCGATTGAGAAATGCTTCTGGCATCGATGCAGCAGTTGTAGCTATAGTTTTATGAAATCCAGACACATATCCATAATGTTCATCAATGACGCTGAATATTGTGTCCAACCACTCTATTTTTCTTGCGTCATTACCATCGAAACGCAATGCAGCATGGATAACTTGTTCCATGCGATAATCGATTGTCCCACCTTGGTCTCTGTCGCTGTTTTGAATCCTCTGGATAGCTGCTGCGAGACCGATTAATCGAAAGTCTGCACCGAGCGTATCTGTAGATGCATCTTTACCATGAAGCTTCATGGATAGTGCATCCAAAATAACATCGTCGCCGTTAACTTTATTTAGGAGGCGCTTAGCAAGATCAAGTAAACGGACTCTCGGTAAATTGGCGTATTGGTCTCGCCAGAGAATTGGCTCATACATAAAAGGGCGAATGTCTGGATCATCCAAATGCTTCATGGAGCGATCCAAATCATTTACTGTAAATTTCCCCCAAGGATGCAAGCCAACCAATACCTGTCGAAGTTCAGGATGCTGCGCACATTGGTCGAGAAACTTCTGTGCCAATGATGGATCGACTGAGTCAACTTCTTCGATGAATCCCCCAATAACTCCAAAGTCTTTGTTAGCATCTGGCTGTTTTTCAATTTGTTCAACAAGTCGCTGCCAGCCAATACGTAGATCATGTGCCCCTCGAGCAAGCCCTCGACCAAAGACAGCACGATAAGGCATTCCACCGATAGAGAACAGATCTGCTCCTAACTCCTCAAGCATATGATTTGATAGGGCAAAGTCCTGTCCTAATTGAAATGCTTTGTCTTCAAGGCGTTTTCGGGCTGCGGTATATCTATTGGTGTCCTCATGATCAAAATCTGCATCCAGTGCCCAATAATCATGATTTGTACTCAACACGTATGTCTGTATTGTTGGAATTAACGCAATGGGCTCCAACTCCTTCTCTAAGGCAGCAAGATTATCCGGCAACGGCTCAACATCATCTCCATCGCTACGCTTGGTATAGTCAAAATAGACCGTTGAACGAACGGCTTTCCAACCTTCCCCCCAAGGACTTAAAGCATTTAATGTACGGGCAGCATCGACGAGTTTGTCTCGCATTACTTCTTGAAACCAAATTCCCCTGAATTTGTCTGCTAGGATTGATCTTGCAGGCCTTTCAAGCTCAGGATCTCCGGATGCCGCTAATTCGATAATGACGTCAATAAAGGCGCTGCGCCATTCGACAAGTTCGTCATAGTTGGGTTCGTATCCATAGTCTCTTGGTCGAGCTCCAAACTCACCAACTCCAAACCCTGACCACGGTGGGCCATCCAGGGCAGTTGACAGCATCTTTAAGCCCAAAGATCTACGCGTAATAATGCTTGATGCAGTGCATTCGTTCATTAAAGCAATACGCTGGCTTAGGGATGCATGAGTACCAGACAGATACGCCTGGAAAAACCTTGGAACCATGTTTCGAGCAGAATCCTGGTCATTGTTATCAGCTTCATTCTCAGCCATTCGAATGAGAAGCCTGCCACATCGTTCAAAGGCGTTCGGTTCGTATGCCATCAATTGTAAAAGACGCAGAATACTACGTCGCTGCGGATTGTAGCCCGGTTCCATACCTTTGAAATCAGATGATGAGAGTACGACCTCAATTCTGTTGAGCAATGCTTCAGGTGCAACCGGTCCGATATACCCAAGTATTCGTAACGAAATATCATTTAACTCGGCTATTCTTCCTAACATCCCTTTAGGCTGAAGCCAGGCTTCTACAATTTCTTTCGCAACAGGATGGTCATGCAACAACCCCAAGCGATGCGAAAAAGACATCAATAAACGCTCACAACCCGGAGCTTCAAAAGTCGCCCTAAGTTGATCGACGGGAATACTGTCGAGTGCGGATGCTGCCAATCTGTTAGCAATGGCATGAGGTAAGATAGCTCTCCAGTGAGATCTTTTCTGAACGATATGACGTTCCATCAGCTTCGTAACGGCTTTAAATAACTGGGTTCTGGAATACCCAAAGAGAGCCCCTAATATTTCCAGTTCGTCGGTAGCAGCATCTGGACTAGATACCGAGAATGAATACACCATTGACAATATTTCAGCTTGCTCCCGTAAATTACCATCAGGATGATTACGCTGTTCAAACAAGCGATTAAACAACTGCGCATCAGAAAGTAGAGCCAAACTCTCGCCTTCCTCCCCTCTCTCAGCTATAGCCAAAGCAACTCTTGCATTCCCATCTGCAAACTCTGCAATACGACGGGCATTATTCTGACCAATAGAAGGGAAGCGACGGATAAGAAGTTGCTCTGCCACCTCTGGACCATCTGTCTCAATATGGATGACCTCAGTTGTCTGTGGTTTGTCATCCCTAATGTCATACTCGATCGTGATGAGGCTTACTTCTTTTCCTGCGGCTGATACCTTGCTGGCAAGCGAAGCATGGAGTTCTGATGGACAATTATCAAGGATCATAATTGCTCGTCGGTCCTCAGCGATCAGCTTATCAAGCATTGCTGTAGCCGACGGTACTGGCTCAGAGCCAGTATCAACATAAATAGCTACTGTCCGGTCAAGCGCATCTGTTCCAACAGTTTCATCAAAAAGCGCCTGAACGATCCGAGTCTTCCCGACACCAGATAATCCTGTAATACGAATCGCCTTATTCGTCGAACGGATAAGTTCTCGCATTGGGCTAATTGCTTCATCAATTTTGAGTTTTTGCCCCTTTCCCGACGGTAAAGTAATGGTTACACCTGAGGCTGAGATTAAAGTGTCTGTAACACCTTGTGGCGGATTGCTCCAAGCTCCGTAGGGTTGCCAGCCGGAATACCCTTGCCCAAGCTTCCCTTTTACCCACAGCATGACTGATGGATGTTGGCGCAGCCATTGAATGAGTTTGGAACGGTCGTAGAAATCAACATGAAGATTGCTTTTGTTAGGATCATCTTTTACTGCATCCCTCATCGCATTAAGACGATCTCTCTTTCCAGACGGAGAGCAATCATCACCTAGGCTGACAATGATGTAGCTGCCTTGTTTTCTGGCTTGTTCAGATATGATGGGTGAAAGCGTTTGGCAGGTGCTCATTTCCTTCTCAATTGTAGCCTTTGGCATCTTATGTTTCTTTGCCTGAAAGACCGTATTAGGCCTTACAAGAAAGCCTGGTTTCAGTTGATCAACTGGAACTTGAACATGGATATCAATCCCTCCGTCAGGGGCTGTAATTGAACCAGACCAATTTACACATGCTGGGCTATAGCCATGCATTGCCACTTCAGCTTCTGCTAGCCGAGCTATCAGCTCTTCCAGCTGGATATCGGAGAGCCGAAGTAATTCGTCCTTTTCAATGTCAAAGATTGCCACGCCTTCACCTTAGTAAAAAATTTTTGCCATTATTCATACTTTGAGTTCACCAAAAACCGAGTAACCTCTATCCATTCTCCAAATACTCAGCTTTCATGCATCATTCGTTTAGGTTGACATCCTGTGAGTAAGATTAAAATACAACTGGCGTCATCTTCGTTTCCCAGATTTTATTCAAAATTATCAGCTTCACCTTTCTTGATTAGGGCATCAGATGCGGCAATAACTTCTTCTTTCAACTTCTCATGCCACAACCAGAGCACGGAGCTATATAGCAAACGTTGATCGTTTGGTGAAACTGAGATTATCGCCTGAGTGGCCTGTATTAAGGACAAGCTGGTGCACTGAATCGGCTCTAACAGCCCTTCATTAGATGGTCCGCATAGCAAGAGATCTTTATTTGAAAGCGATGTACCGAGCTTGAAGCCAATGCTGTCAATTCCTGCATGAATATACTGGTTGGCAAAGCCGTAGTGCGGTCGCAAAAAGTCCAGCTCGACAAATTCCTCAATATCACTAAAGCGAACCTTAGTTCTGGCACTGGGTTCTTTTCCTAAAGCTTTTGCGGCCCAACCTAATTCATTGCCGAAACCCGCTTCATACTTACCAACGATATCATTTCTTTCGAGATCAAACCGACTTAAATCTTCTGGGGAGAAAGAAGTAAAACCCAACTCTTCACTATATTTATTATAGCGATTAGCAGCTTTTCGCCTCTGTATGCTCTGAAAATCCGTGAATCTTTTCGCCAGGTCTTCGTCGCCTTCTGCAATAAATATCAATATGGCCGTGGTTTCATGGAGCGTTCTCCAACGGGCCATTGCACCGTCTGCAAAGCCACCCTTTAGAAGATGAGATATCTCGCAGGAAACCTGGACAGCACGTGCGTGCAGTCGGGTGGTTATGTTCAGTTTTGCGGACCTTTCTCCAGAACCGGTGCGATACTCACTGTTTACCTCATTACTGATTTCAGTACACCCATAAATTAATGCATCCAGCCGCTTTAAAGGGGACTCCCATGTTGTAAATAGTCTTCCTGTAAATGCATCTAAATTTTCGTAATGATCCTTTAATACCTCCCCTTTAGCCTCATCCAAATACTCGAACATTTTCAACGCAACTAAATGCTCTATGTCTTCAGAATGAGTATCTAACCACTCAGCCATCTCTGCGGGAGACATATTGCCGCTACCAGCCACATCCTGTATCTGAGAAAGTACTTTTTTGTTTAACAAGTTCAGTTCCTTAGAGAGGGTCAGCACTCCGTCGACGTAGTAAGTGGGCTTTACGTCGACACTAGCGGGGCATCAATACGGGAGTAAACGAGCAGACAACCAGCTTCTTCGATCCGCGAGTGAAGGCTACGTAGAGATGTCGGGCATCCATCTCCTCAGTGGCGGTTATAACGGCCACTTCCGCCTCTAGTCCCTTCAGCAACAGAGTACTACCAATGGCACGTTGCGCAAGGGGCCGAATCTCGTGTCGGTTTCGTTCGCGCTCCCGCACCGTGGCCTCGGCAAAGCTGCAACTCCCCTCCGCAGCTATTTGCATCGCGCGCAGACAGCAATACAACACATCCGGACGATAGACTCGGGCATTGTTTTGCTTGGTCAATGCGCGTAGTGCCTCGATGGCCAAGGGAAAACTTGGGGCATTAGTGAAAGCGAGCAGTGCGGCTTCTGCTTCAGTCGCTGGATTGTGTGCAGTCCCCCTGCGTAAGCTCTCCAGTCGGCGCTGCAAAACAGCTACTCCGACCTGCGTCATAACCTCTGAGGCAAACTCCACTAAACAAATCAGTGCGTCAGCAGACTGCAGGTTGAATGTCGTTCCAAACAACGTGAGGTCGGCGAGGTCGACGGGCTCTACTGCAGCAGCACCCGGTGTCTGACTGGCCATTTGCTGGCGGCCACGAGGGTTACGGCTATCGCCAATCACCAGAACGTCTCCTTCCCGCGTAACAGCCTGTGTTAACGCAGCGGTGAGCCGCTGCTGAATGGCAGTAGCCGGTTGCAACTCGACCCAGACAACCTCCGGCGGGGCCTGGCGTAAATCAATGCCACCTCCTGCTAGGAGTATTCGCCGACACTCCAGAAGCCATTGGCCAAATTCGGGCTTGCCTGCGTTCGTCCAGCGCCAAGGCTGGTTAAGCTCGCCGATAGCAGGAAAATGCGGAAGCACGTGGGTATTCCAGTCCACAAGCTGATTACCGCGAAAGCCGAAGATAGCCTGCATCGGGTCGCCAAGAACACATGTGGGAAGTACCATGGAAAGTGCTGTAACGAGATCGTGTTGCACTAAATTGCAGTCCTGGTACTCATCGACAATCAGATGGGCATAGCTTGCTGCGAGGACCTCATTGAGGTGCCCGCTTTGAAGTAAATGCCTGGCAGCCATGCGTATTGCTGGGTAGTCGGCTCCGGGATTCTGGAGCAGAAGGACAGCAGCAGTAACAGCGCTTCGCTGCGGAAACATCGCCACCAGCCGCATGGAAAAACCATCAATTGTGGCAATGTGGTAAGCCGAAGCGGGCACTCCGGCTTTTTGCATGCGCAGACGCAGTGTTGTAACACCCGCATTGGTATGAGTGAGGATGAGAACCGGCTTTGCCCCAGTATGTTGGGACAGTGTATCGGCGATGAGTTGCGTCTTGCCACAACCAGCAGGGGCCGTGATCGCGCCTCGACGAAAAGCGAATAAATTGTACTCAGGCGGCATGAGCCCACCGGTAGAGGCGAGTGATCATAGCGACAAATTCTGGCTCTGAGATTTGGCAATAGGGACCAAGAATATCGCGTGCCACATCCTCGAATTTGGTGACCGATTTAAACCAACCGTTTTTACGGTTACGCGCTGCCAGCCCCAGTAGTTGTCGCGTTGCGAGGGGATATGGCATACCTAGCTGTTGTCGCTGCAGCCGGATTTGGGCGAGAGCCAGTTGTCCGTTTGACTGAGTCTGGATATGCGCAGCCACCAAATCTTCTTCCACAAGGTCTATGGCTCGCTGAAGCAGAGCATCCACACCCGCATCCGGCAGACTCAGAAACAGTTCGTCTTCCAGAGCACGTCCTTCTCGCCAAGTGATGTACTCCCCACCAGCATCCACGTAGGCCTGTACGGTCGCCGCAGTGGGCGGCTTATCTGCATCAACCATGACCAATACCCGATAGCCAAGCTGGCGCAATGCGAGTCCGCGAACAAAGCACCGGTCAGGCTCTCCGCCGCCGACATTCACATATGCAGTCCCAGCGGCTAGCATCGACGCTCCGTTTATGTTCGTCCAGAAATGGTCCAGGCCACGAATTAGACCAACTTCACTGGCACCCTCGCAGACTATGACGCTACGAGCGAGAAACGCTTCCGGATCAGCCCTAACGGTGCTTTGAATATCATCAGCGACACCTACCTGGAGAACCTGATGTGCACCATCCGGAGACTTACGTACCACGAAGAGCTGATTGCCGTTAAGCTCGCGGACAGCGACCGGGGAATGGGTGGTTAGAAATACCTGGAGGGGTGGGGAATTTTCCTTCGCACCAAGGGAGTTCAACAATCGGGTAAGGCGATGCGGTTCCAGTCCGTACTCTACTTCGTCGACCAGAGCGACAGACGCCTGCTGTGTTGCTGCACGCTGCATTCCTGCGACCAGTAGACGAGATGAGCCTGTTCCCAGTGAGCGCAAGGGCACTCCTGTAGCATCGTGTAGCGCAATGGCTCCGTCGCCGATCGATACAGCGTGCGCGTCCAGCAATGCCTGGGTGCCGCCACCCACTGGCACGCCAAGTTCATTGGCTTTCTGGTTCACGATTTGCAGTGTTGCGGCCAGCTGTACACCAGCCTGACCGCCGAAACCGTTTCGGGCCTGGCTGTTACCAACGGTGCAAAACTGATCCACCCCAGCGGTTGAAAATTGATCCAGGGGTTAATCTGCTCCTCTGAATACA
>NZ_PUQF01000025.1:0-67431 GCF_003331015.1 Enterobacter sp. GER_MD16_1505_Eko_090
AAGAATGAATAATATCAATTATAACAATTGGTTATTTCCTTAGCGTACGTTTTCGTTCCATTGGCCCTCAGACCCCAAATACACCAGTGCCGGGGGTACCCAGTCCTTAAAGTCCACGCGGTTGAGCCAGAACAGGTGCTCGTTGATCGTCTCGGCGTGCTCGGTCGCCTCAAAGTCAGCGTCGCGCACGAAGTCCCATACTTCTGCATAAGGTTTGATGACGGAGTCGATCAGGGCGATAGGGTTATTGTACTCGGTGACGTGCTCTTGGAATTCCTTGACCAAAATGTACTTCTGCTTCTTCTTCGCATAGATGCTACGGATGTGACCGAACAGATCACCAAAGGCGTCACGGCCCAGTGAGGTTTCGATGCGACTCCACTCCTTGGCATAGACCCGACTCTTAATGTCGCCTGCCGTGGTGCGGATTAGGCCCAGAACCTGCGCCTTGATGATGTCGATAGGCGCGAGGTCAAGCCCCCGATTATTGAGCACGGAAAAGATGCGGTAGGCAGCTTCAAGATCGGGCGTGGAGATAACAACCAGCGAGCAGTTGTTGGCCAGGAACTGCCACAGTGCGATCAGATCGGCGGGCGGTAGCGCCTTGGCTTTGGCAAGCAGCAGCATGGCGTTTTCGCGGTATCGAAGTCGGCTGTCTTCCAGCTTGTCGGTGCTAGTGACCAACTGTGCGATGCCGCCCGGCTCTTGAATGTTGGTGCGAAAGAAGTCGACATCCTCCTCGCGGGCGGTCAGGCGGTATTCATTTTTCTCGCCGAGGCTGACCTTGCCCTTCTTGTAGAGGAAATCGGTGATGTCGTCGGCTGCGTGCGGCATGGCCTCGCGCAGCACTGCAAACAGCATCGTCAGCGTCGACAGGCGCTGCTGGCCATCGACCACCGACGATTTGGGCTCTCGGTCGTTCTTGATCAGAACGATACTGCCGAGGAAGTATTGGCTGGTTGCACCGGAGACACGCGCATCCAGCATCGCCGAGTGCAGATCATCGAACAGCTCTGTGGCCTGCTCGGTTGTCCAGGCATAGGGACGCTGGTAGTCCGGAATCTCGAACTGGTAGCTGCCTTCGAAGATCTCGCGGATCAGTTTGTCGTGGGCTTCAAGTGTCTTGGCCATTGTTTTCCTCTTTCCTATGATCCCTTGGAACTGCTCAGGGCTTGGTATCCTGGAGCCAGCTTGGCGCTCTCGACTCCGTACAGCACCAGCGGATCGCTAAGCCATAGGCGATACTGTTCTTCTTTGAGGCGATGGTCAGGCGAGCAGTCCACGCTCCAGTGCAGCAGCATGTAGCCCGCAACAGCAGCCCGCACGCGCATCTTGATCGACCCGTTGGTCATCCCGTAGTCCATCTTGATGACCTCGGGACGCGCAAAGCGCGGATGAGGCACTAAGTCCAACTCCACGATCCGAGTCCACTGAATGTCGTTGTCCGAACGCTCGTTAGCCTTGGGTTCTTCATCAAGCAGGATAGGCGCTTCAATGCGGGTGACAACGAAGTCGCGGAACTCGCCACTCTTGCGATCAAAAGCTCGGACGTGCCAGCGCAGGCCGGTATCGACCAGCGCAAAGGGCACAATGATCCGCTCGGTCTCACCGCTGCTCATTGAGTGGTAGCGGATGGCTACTGGCCGCTTGGCGTGGATAGCCCGGCAGATTGGGGCCAGCACATCCATCCGTGGGCAGCTCAAAGCCACTGGAGACTCGCATGGCAGCAGCGGCCGCGAGTCGACGTTCACACCATCTCCAAACCCAAGCGCGAGTGTCGACAAAACACGTTGCGTCGAGTGCTCGAAAATTGGAACAAACGCCTTGCCTATGCGGTAGATCTTGTTGCTACCATCGAATTCAATGTTCTGCGGTGCGATTTCCCGGTAAAGAGCCAGATCGCGAGTTGCCCCTGCCGGCGCCACACCGAAGCGCTCAATCAGGTCTGGGCGCCCAATATCACCGAAGAAGTAGAGCTGGAAGTCGATGTAGGCCAGCCGCTCGCGCTGGGCAAGGCTCAAATCCTCGACCCGTTTAGAGGGAGAACTAATCATGTGCCGCAGCTATGAAATGAAAGGAGAATGTAGTGATGTGATCCATATAGCGCTATTGTTATCATCAAATTGATTACAATCATGCACCATCTTTACTATAACAACAAGATATAAAGCCTCAAACGTAGACATAGTTCGTCTTGTATTAAATCTCTTCAATACGTTAGATTGATGTCATCCAACTGTGAAATCTTGCCGCCCAGTGCTCTATCGACTCCTCATGCAACTTGCCCTTATCCACGGATTTGGTCTGCGGGTGAGGAATGCCGGAATAGCCATCCTTGCCGCAGAGCATTTTTAACCGCTGATTTGGCCAGTGCAGTGATTTCTGGGTTAACTCTTCTGCCAACAGCGTAAGCTGCTTGGGCCAATCCAGAGGCGACTTCAGCCGTAATAGCAAAGTTGATAGAGAACAAACACCGTCAGATGTATCGACTTCTAGGATATAGAAGGTGCGGCCCTGCAACTCCACCTCAACAACGGCCAGGCACCTTTAACCTGCTCCCCGTATTTTCACACAGACTGCTGTTAGTTACTTCCGCTTTTGGCACAAAGCAGACGTTAAGACTTACAGCATCGGGAAACTTCTGGATGCCGCGTCAGCGGCATGGAGGCGCCAGATGAGGTTACATGTGTCTGTGGAGTCAAATGGCGCCGAAAGCCCGGCGTAGCCGGTTGCCGGGCTATAAATTCTGCCACCCTACCCCCTGCCCTGATTAGCCTTAACCCGCTAACAGCAATGAAGAAGTCAAAGTAATCCCTTTTAACCCCGGTGAGCGGGCTTTACGGCGTTTACGACGTAAAGGGCGTGATTTCCGGGGCCTTAGCGGCGGCAGCTTGCTGCTGACGCTTAGGGGGATGTTCATCAACTATCTCAGCGACACCAGGGAACTTAACACGGTAGCTGCAAAGCTATACCCGCTAAAAACGTCTCAGATGCCTCTGTACGCGGTCGGAGTGGTCCCGGCAAGGCGTAAGCCGTAGCCGTGGCGTATCTCCGCGTTAGCGGGCCGTCAGGGCCGCTTACGAGCGTGTACTCAGAAACTCACCGCAGCTCCACCTAAAGCGATGAAGAAGGTTAGTTACAACACCCATCATTAAAAGCGACGTTGTTCCGGGCCTTCGGCCCGGGGCGGCCTCGCTTTTCAGTGGTGGGGAGGGGCTGTGAGGGTTCAGGCAGGCACTGTTCCTGCTTTTGAGTGAGTATTTTGAATGTTGTAACTATATGTGCCGTGCCGGGGCCCGTCGCGTAGCGATGGGAGCTACTTTAGGCAGTTGCCGAACCGGCGCGGACGTGAGTCCGCTGCAAGGGCGGGCATTTTCAGGAGCCTGTCCACAGGTCAGGCGACGAACAGGTTATATATTTATATGAATGAAATAAAAGATATTTAAAAGAAGTACAGAGCAGGTTTTTAAAGGAAACCACGCACTTTGAAATCAGGTCGGCTGGCGCTCTGTAAGCATAACGGTTGTAACCTTATGGAAAGGTCCCTTGCAGTTATTTGTGGGTAACTGAATCTGGCGACGAGATGTGGCCACTCTGATGCAATTTCTGGCCATTCTGATGGCGGAATGGGGTGAATGTCAGGAAGGACGGCCGTCATTTCGTGCAGAAAACCGTCAACGATGGACTGCAGACGTGCGAAACCCTCCGGCGCCAGCCGGATTTTTCACACAGGAAGGGTTATATGGGGACGGTGGCCAGCCGCGTGTAGTTGTTACCACGCGACATCAGCATGCGCTCTTTCACGCGCCGCTCCAGCTCACGCTGGAGAGCATCCCTGTCGCCGACGAAACGCCCTTTGGCGTAGTCACGCGTCAGCTGCTGTTTCACCAGCGTCACAATGTCCTTACGGGCTCTGTCCGCGTCACGTCGGGCGCGGGCGCGCTTCAGGCCATGCTGTTTACGTTCGGACTGGTAGCTGCGGAACCGTTCGCGCACAAACCGCCAGGCCTTCGCTATCAGCTCGTCCATCTCCAGCGGCTTCAGGTTCTGCTTCTTACGCTGCTGATTCTCCCATTCCACACGGCTGCGCCTCGCGGCCACAACGGCCACGTCAGAGACGTCGAGCGCGGAGAACAGTGCCGGCGTGAAGGTGGTATCGGTCGGGATATTGCAGCCAATCTGCGGGTCATACTCGGTCTGATAGGTAATCAGCCCCAGCTCCGCCATAAACGTCAGCGCCCGCGTGGCGCGGGTGATGGACAGATTACCGCTTTTCGACTCGGTGGCGAGACCGCACTCGATGGCCAGATTGGTGATGGAGCGCTGAACGCGGTTGGCCAGCGGGTCATAGTGGAAACACAGCCCCTGGAGCAGGGCATCGATGGCCCGGCGGCGCAACAGTGGCGGCATCCGGTGACGTTTACCCAGCGAGCGTAAGAACGCCACATGGATGGAAAAGTCAAAACGGGACGTGAAGCCTTCGGCTTTCGCCATCAGCTTACGACAGAACGGCAGTGTCTTTTTGCCTTCACGCGGCGTGAATGCCGGGTTCGGGTTTTTGACCTGACGGTAATGGGAGAACAGGGTCTGGGCGTCAGTCACACCTTCCCGCACTTATGTTGCACGGAAGGAGTAAATGGCACAGAAACGGGTATTGCAGTTTTCTGAGCATAAAACTATACTCCCTGCATAGAGCAACAGCTTCTATACAGTTTAAGTAGGCCCCGTTAATCTTCTCTTAGTCGCCAAACCTGGTGAAGATTATCGGGGTTTTTGCTTTTCTGGTCCCGGGTAGACACCTCATCAGAACCAGTTCCCTGCCACCTTATGGCGTGGCCAACCAAGAATTCACTAAAACGATCAGTAATCTAGCATCCAATGAGAAAACGTTCAAGAATGTGAAGTCTTTACATCGAGAACGCCGCGTTCAGAAAGTTCACGTTCGAGTAAGGTCTCAATAAACTGAGCTTGAGTGAGCCCTTCCTCTTCACAGATCGTAATCATCCAATCTTTAAGAGGATTTTTAACAAAAACCTTCACTTCTTTATGTGTTTCACGTTTACGCGCAATCGCGGCAAGCTGTCTTTCACTCGCCGACATCGGCTTACCTTTTCGGTAAGAACGCTTTTCTTTCGATGAGGAAGTTACTGCATTTTCGATCTGCGACATCTCTGCCTCCTCAAGGATCAAACTTGGATCGTTTGCAGAGAATACTACAGATATCTGAAATCAGCGACTTAACTTTACGCGAAGGTGTGAGCCATGTTGGCGCATGGTTCACCAGGATAGATGTAGATTGCGGATCAAATGACGATGCGACTTAGTATGAAGAATGCCAGTCCGTTCCTCCGTCCCAGCGCGACTGCCAGTGCTGAAGGTAGGTTTGTGCCACTTCCGGCACCTCATTAATAACCAGCACATTCTCGCTATTCCGCGATGCAGCAGAGCGAGTGTAGTTAAAGCTACCAGCCTCAACTGTATGATTATCAACAATAATGACTTTGTCATGCATGATGGCGTAGCGACCGTTGGTGCGCAGCGGAATTCCCGCGTTCACCACGATGTTCATCGCCGCCTGGCTGGCTTTGCTCCGGTTGCCCTTTTCATCAAGCACTATCTTCACATCCACACCACGACGTTTTGCCCTGACAAGCGCACTAACCACCTCCGGAGACGTAAATGAGTAGCCCATCAGCCGAATTTCCTGCTGTGCTGACTCAATCGTCTTAAGGACCAGCTGCAACGCGCTGCCTTCAGGTGAAAAGCCGACCTGAACGGAGGATGCCGCTGCTGCGGGCTGAATACAGCTCAGCGAAAGACATACCAGACCGGACACGGCCAGCTGGCGAAAGGTGAACTTACGCATTAAATAACCTCAGAAATACTGTTCGGATGTGTTAACCAGAAACGCCGGAGACGGGGAAAACTTGCTTTTACCCTTCTCCGGGGTTGGACAACTGAGCACGGCGAAGGCGTCAGTCTCTTTTAGCGGTATCAGTTGGCGGACGCCTGATTATTTTTTGGTATCACCGGCAGCATGACTGATGGCCTGCTGCAGGGCCTCCGCGCTGGTGTATCCCGGAATAACCGTCACGTTATCAGCACTGGCGCCGGCTGACGGGAGAACCACCAGGGCCGGGGTACCGCTGAAGCCCAGCTGCTGCGCAAGTGTGTTTATGCCATCCAGGGTCCCCTGAACATCTGGGGCTGTTTTCGCATCGAACTTCACGGCTTTTGCGGCCGCGCTGATATCAGCATCGGTCAGCTTACCCTCGTTGTGGGCGGTAGCGTAAATCGCGTTGTGATAGTTAAGGTAAGCATCGGCCCCCTTCTGCTTCCAGATCTGAAGCCCGGTTTTCGCCGCACTGAGCGACGCCGGCCAGCGCTGGCCAAATATCGGGAATTCCTTGAACACAAAGCGCACGTCCGGGTTAGCTTTTATTACCTTCTCCAGTTCCGGCGCCAGGCGGGCACAGTAGATGCACTGGTAATCAAAGAATTCAACGACCGTCACTTTCGCATCAGCAGGACCATATGATGGTGTGCCTTTATCGTTCAGCAGCGCTGCCTGATTCTGAACCACGGCGGCCGTCATCGCCTGCTGCTGCTTCTCCTGCTGTTGGGCCTGCAGCTTCTGGCTGACCTCAACCAGCACTTCCGGATGAGCCAGCAGGTAGTCTTTCGCGATTTCACCAATGCGGGCTTCCTGTTCCGGGGTAAAGGCAACGGCAGGTTTCTCTGCTGCCCCCGCCACGCCGGAGACCAGAAGGCCTGCGGCAAGCATGACTGAAAGGGTTTTATTCATGTTCATCCTGTGTTTTTCTCTTCTCGGTTGTTATCAGTTCGTTCCGTGCACGGGTGGCGACGCTTCTAACCGCCCTGCGCTGTCGTTTAGCGTGCTCCTGAGCCCTGCGCTCCACGGCATACGCCGCCTCCTCCGCACTCACCGCTGCGACCGGTTCACCGGCAAGGTTTTTACGCCACGCGCCCACCGTCATGGCGCCCAGATACGCATCCGAGCGGGTGACGGCGGCAAGGCAGCGTTTCAGCGTCTTCACGGAAATCTCCAGCCCGCGCCGGCGAATGTCATTGACCATTGCCTCCCGGATGTTGACCGCCAGGAGCTGCGGCTGGCCGTCCGTCACCAGGGCTGGCCAGCAACGCTTCAGGAGCGCGAGCGCGTCCGCAAGCGGCATGACCTTCCGGTACACCGGTTCCGGGGCAGGTTTGCGCCTGGCCGCCCGCATGGCCTCCCTCTCCTGGGCCTGTCGCTCAGCCCACTGCCGGGCTTTCTCTGCTTTTCTGGCGGCCTTCTCGTCCGCCTGCGCCTTTTTCGCGCTCTCATCCACCGCCTGCTTCCTGACCTTCCAGGCAGGCGTCGTGTTCACCACCACGGTCTTTTTACGCGTGACCCGGCCCGGACCCGCACCGTCCGGTTCACTGTTGCTTACGGCACGCTGACCTTCTGGCTCCGCTTTGCGGCGCAGCGTCAGCGTGGGGCGCCCCTGCTCTGTCATCCTGCCTCCGGATAAATCTGTTTCACGTATACTCCCCTGACTGACCCTATTCTGACACGGCAGATATCACATCACCATCAGTCCGATGACGGCAAGGTGCACCGCGTAGAACAGCGGGAAAAATTCGCGCGGCCAGAACCTCGGCACGCGGCAACAGGTCCGGCTCAGCACCGTCAGGGTAACGCCGGGTATTACCAGACCCGCGATGGCAAAGGCGGGGCTGTCCGCGGCATTCAGCGCGAGTATCGCCAGTGCCAGACACAGCGCCAGCCCCGTGCGCGTGGTGCGCCGGCCCGTCATACATACGCCGCAGGCCAGCATCAGCATCACTACCCCCGCCAGCCCGTAGCTTCCCGCCGAAAACGGCAGCCAGGCCAGAACCAGCATCAGGGAGAGCGGCCACGTGCGCGGCCCGTGCCGCTGCATCATCGCCAGTGCCTGTCCGCTGACCGCAAAGGCAAACAGAATATTGCCCAGGTCCGGGCGCAGCCCGGCCAGTATCCAGCCGCCCTGCGCCACCCCGGCCCATATCCAGAGCCGGTTCAGGGCGCGCTGCTGAATCTGCGGATGGCGGGCGAGGTTCATGGCCCAGACCAGGCCAAAGAGCGGAAACGCTCCCCGACCGGCAAGACGCAGCCAGTCATTATCCAGTCCGCACAGCATGCTGATGTGGTCGGCCACCATCAGCAGCAGCGCCACGGTTTTGATAAGGTCGGTCTGGCCCGGCGTCCACACAAGCAGACGCTGCAGCCAGCAGTCGGCCACCACCACAAGGGGGAAGAGCGGATGGTTTTCAGCGCGCATATCAGTCGCCTCCCAGGGTCTTTTCACGCTCAAGGTCTCGCACCGTTTCGCGCTCCATCTGCTGCAGGCGGTCCCGCTGCACGCTCTCGCGCACCACCTGAGACACCGCCTCATCCCGGCGGCGTTCTTCCGGCGCATCCGGCAGCGTGAGGGGAGATGCCGGCGTTTCTTTTATCCGATCCATATCCCGCACCACATCCCGGACGGCGACGTCAGCCCCTCCGGCCGGCCTGTCGCCGCTGCGGGCCATCTCGCGGACCGCCTCTTCGGCACGCTTATCCAGCTCCCGCTGCACCTCAGCCTCCCGGGCCTGCTGTGCCAGCACCTCCGGCGGCACCGTTTCTGCGGGCTGCGTACCAGTGGCATCGGGCAGGCCGTCGGCCCAGACCCGACCGCCGGTAATGGCGCCGGGGTTCCACGGTCGCGCCTCGCCTTCGAGCCGCACCACCACGCCGCTCTGCGGATTCTCCCTCGCGAGCCGCACGCCCTCTTCCATATCCCGCGCCAGCAGCGACTCGCCGTTACGGCTGGCCTGCAGACCCGCAAACGCCGCGTCCCCGCTGCCCATCACCCGGCCTTCACCAGCGAGCCCCTTAAGCTGCCCGTCTCCGGACGTCAGGGCGCTCAGCCAGACGCCCGCCTTCCTGCCGTTGCGGTCGAAGGCCGGGAGCGCCACGTGCGGCTGCGGGTATTTACGCCCCGGCGAGATATATTTCGCCATCGAGCCCTCGGGCTGCAGCCCGGCCTGGCGCAGCGCGGCGCGACCGGCAGGCACCTCACCCAGCGCTTTTGCCGTCGCCGTCAGGCGGGCGGCATTCGCGACGGCGCGGTCGCCGCGCGGCTCCAGAATGTCATGCGCCGTACTTTTCGCCTGCGATTTTTCCATCGCGGCCACCCACTTATCCCGGTTGTCGGTATAGACCTGCGCGTGCTGCTTCATGCGGCTCAGCGCCACGTAGGCTGACTCGAAGCTCACCATCCGCTTACGTCCGCCGTCCGTACCCTGCAGGGAGATGGAGAAGGGCTCGCTCGCACCCTGTGAGCCTTCAACGGTGACGGCATAGGCCAGGTCGATGTGCTGCTCTGCCTGCTCGGCTGACGGCGTGAGCGTACGGGTCTGTTTCCCGTCCGACAGCGTGACGCTGTCACCTTTTATCTCACTGACCGACCAGACGCTGTTGGCCACGAAGCCCCGCTCGTTGTCGCTTTTCGAAAAGCGCATCCGGTCGCCTTCCGACACGGTAATGGTGTCCTGACGGTAGAGCGTGACGCCCTCTGTCGCCGCCTGCGCGGGCGACAGGCTGCGGGTGTTGCCCTGCGCATCCTTCAGCATCACCAGGTGCGCCTCCCCGTCCAGCGCCTCAATGCTGTAATAGGTGCTGTCCAGCAGAACCAGGCTGTCGCGGGATGCCTCCCACGTTGCCATGCGCCGCAGCTCCCCGTCGCGGATATTGGCAGGCGTGAGAACCGGCAGCGTGACCTCTTTTTCGCCCACCTCGCCGGCACCCTGACGGGCGTCATGAATCATGGCGTTCACCTGGCGGCGGTCGGCGTTCAGGGCGGTGATAACGATGGTCTGCGCCTGCGCCTCTGACGTGCGCCCCGTGTAGTCCTTCACGATGGCCTCCAGCAGCGTCGCGGGCTGCCCGCCGGGCATCAGGTCGCCGGCCGCCACGGCTTTCGCAATGGCCTCCTCCCGTTCGCGGCTGAACTCCATGACGGAGCTGTCCGGCTGCCAGGCATCCGCCCTGCGCGGCACCTGTGCCGGCGCCACGCTCTCAATGGTCGTCAGGGCGCTGCCGATATCGCGGCTAATCAGGCTGTAGACGGCAGGTTTTAGTTCCGGCGTCTGGCGGACGATCTCCTGCATCACCGCCACGTCAATGGCGCTGCGCTTCTGCAGCAGGCGGAAGGGCTGGCCCGGGGCAATGGACTGCAGCTGGTCGGTATCCCCGCTGGAGACCGCGCGCCCCCCGCCCCCGGCAATCAGGCTGTACGCCTTCGCCATGTCGGCGTTACCGACCATTGAGCTTTCATCCACGAGAAACAGCACGTTGCTGAAGTCCGTTCGTTCGCCGCCGCGCAGCTGCTGCTGCGTGTCGTGAATAAAGGCCGCCAGCGTCTGCGTTTCAGGCACGCCCGCATCGCGCATCTCGCTCACCGCCCGGTGGGTGGGGGCCACGCCGATAACGCGCGGCTGCTCCCGTTCCGGCAGCGTGCCGATGGCCGACATGACTGCCCGGAACTGGGTGGTTTTACCCACCCCGGCGTAGCCCTGCACCAGGGTAAAGCGGTCGGGGGATTCAAGTATCATGCGCGTGGCGTTCCGCTGCCCGTCGGTCAGGCCCGCCAGCTGCGCGTCCGGAACCTTATCCATCAGCGGGGTGACGGCCTCCTTTCCCTCAAGGACGTGGCGGATAATGCTTTTTTCAGCGTTGTACGACTGGCGTGAGACCAGCAGCTGCAGGCCGTTTCCCGGCGATACCGGCACCGACAGCAGGTCGCCGCTGCGCACCTGACGGTCCGCTTCCTTTTCGATGGCCTGCAGGCTGAGGCTGTCCTGCTCAAATTCTTTCGCGGCGGCCATCAGTTGCGGCTTCGTGAACGCCAGGCCGTTCCCCTCCAGCACCGGAATGGCCAGATGGATAGCCTGCTGCTCCGGCGTGTGCAGACCGGCCTTCTGGTGCGCCAGGGCATCATCGAGCCTGTCATGCCCCGCCGCATCCTTAATCTGTTCGGACACGACGCTCCAGGCAGACTGACGCGACAGCTTCTCCGTCGTTTTCTGCGCCGTCTGCGCGGAATAGAGCCGCACCGCCCGGCCGCTGAGCGCCAGTTTGTTCAGCGTGGTGTTATCCAGCTCGCGCTGCGACAGCGAGGCAAAAACCGTGGCGCTGTCGCTCACCGAGCGGCCCGGCGACTCCACCCAGCCTTGAACCACCTTCGCGGCGGTAAACGGGCTGTCGCCGGCGGGCAGGACCACGTCCGCCTTACGCCCCGGCAGGCTGACGACGAGCCCCGCCTCCCCGAGCGCCTTAACGGTCACCGTATCGCCTCCCCTGAGCCGCGTCCCCTGCGCCTGACCCAGCACTGCCAGACGGTCGCCTTCGGCCACCTGCAGCGTGCCGGTGCGGTACAGCGACCAGCTGCTGTTGAGTTCAGACAGGCGGGTCACCCGCGTCTCACCCTGGGCGTTGCGCAGCGTCAGGCTGTTGTTGCGGCCCGTCACGCGGTCAATGACAAAGCGTTCCCGGCTGCGCTCTTCGGCATTCCAGCGCTCCATGACCATCCCCTCCCGGTAGTGGTCGCGCACCTGCTGATGGCGGCTGTCGAGCCAGACCGGCTCCAGCGTGGTGATACTGACCTCCCGCTCGCCCAGCACCTTTTCCGCCTTAAGCGCCTCGCGGACTACGCCTGCGAGCACCGCCTGCTCGCGCGGACCGGTGACCTGCGCCACGCTGTGTTCACCTGCGCGGACGCTTCGGGCAAAGTCAGCGGCCAGGCGGTCATACCGCTGCCGCCGGTCAGGCTCGCTGATAACCGAGACCTGCGTCTTCTCACCGCCCTGCCACGCGAGCGTGCTCACTCCCGCTTCCTTCATGACGGTGAGGGCGCTGCCGGTCCCGGTGCGCTGGCCGCTGTCGGCAATCAGCAGCTGGACGTTATGGCGCAGCGCACCGTCGAGCAGCGTGAGCGTTTCTTTCAGGGTCAGCTTCTCCCCCTGGTCCACAATCAGCGTGCTGCCGGGCGTAAAGGCCATGCCCTCCGTCAGCCCCCGCCTGTCGGTGATATGCTCGCCGCTGAGGCGCTCATCCTGCATAAGGGCGCTGCGCGAACGCCTGTCGGCGGCGATAATCTGCACGTCACGCCCCTGTTCGCGCGCCATCATCGTCAGCTCCGCCACGCGCTCACGCTGGCCGGCCGCCCCGCCCTGACCCGAAATGATCGCCACCGGCGGACGGTCCTGGGCCAGGACACTCACGGCATCGCTGTATGACCGGCTGCGGGGCACGCTTTTATCCGGAAAAATGTCGGCCTGCCCCGTCCGCTGTAAATCGCGGGTCATCGCCGACACCGACAGCTCATCCAGCACGTGGATGTTCGAGGTAAACAGCCCCTTCTCTTTATCCAGCGGGATGAGCTGCTCATTTTTTATCGCCGCATCGATGCCGTCACGCGCCATCTCCACCATGCCCGACCGCGCGGGCAGCTGCCCGAGGGTGGTGGCCAGCAGTTCGGAATACGTGAACCGCGCCCGCCGGTCGCTCAGCATCGCGATGGCCTGCCCGACGCTGCTGTTAATATCAATGGCTTCAGGCGTCGTTGCGGGAATATTCCCCTGCACAACCCGCAGGTCTGCCGCCTCACGGTAGGCTTTAATGTCAAACCCCGTCTCTTTCAGGGTATGCATCCACTCGGCCATGCGCTGTTCGGGGTCAACCTTCTGCTTCGACTGGCGGGTATCGAGCGCCGCCACGTCGCGGGACTTCAGGGACGCGTCATCCCCGACCGCCTCGCTGATGGTCCTGCTGCGGCTGGAATACGGCTCCGTCGGTACGCCCTTCAGCTCCCACATGCCGTGTTTGCCGACCGTCTCAGTCTCATAGCCCATCGCCGCGACGTCATCCTTCAGCGCGGCACGATACAGGCGGCCAAAGGCAATCTGGTTGGCGTAGATATTCTCAATAAACCCGGTTTTACCCACTTTGTCGCTGCTGAGCGTTCGCCACTCATCGCCATGCTGAGTGGCATTGGCCACCACCGCGTGGGTGTGCAGCTGCGGCTCCTGGTCGCGGCTGGTATCGTGGTTAAACAGCGCCATCACCAGGTTGCCGGTCAGCTGCGTCTCGCTCCTGCCCTCCGTCATAACCCGCGTGGAGGCCATTGCCTCTATCTGCTTAATGGCGGTCTCCACCGCGCGGTTGTGTGCCTCAATAAGACGCTTGTCGCCTCCCAGCATGGCCATCACGGAGACACTTTTGGGCGCAGAGAAGGTGAAGTCGTAGCCCGGACGGTGTTTGTTCGCCCCGTCCTGAGTCCGGCTGAGGTCGCTGCCGTCCGGCAGGCGTCCCTCCAGAACCTTCGTAAAGACCTTCTGGTCCACCCCGCCGCTGAGCCCCAGCGCTTCAGCCCCTTTTCCGGCCCAGCGCTCGCCCATACTACCGATAACGTAGTAGTTGTCCTTGTCGGTGTAATAATTGCCCGCGCTGCCGGCGGATTTTACCGATCCGATGCTCATCATCAGATGTATCCTCCCGGCTCAAGATCCTTTTCAGGCGCCCGGTGAACGTTGATGTTCACTTCTTCACGACGCTGCCTCTCCTGAGGAGACAGTTCGTCCTGCTCCGCCTGCCACGCCTCCCATGCCGCCATATCCACTACTTCACCGCTTTCACTGATGCCGGGCGGCAGCTGCTCTGCCTCTTCCGCCTTTGTCTTCAGCTCAGGCTCCACACCGCCGGCGCCTGCCGCACCTGCTACGGATGCCGCGTCTGCAGCGCGGGGCGCGGGCGTCAGTTGCTGTGGCTGCTGTGGCTGCTGTGGCTGCTGTGGCTGCTGTGGCTGCTGTGGCTGACCAACATTCTCCGCACCGCCCTCTGGCGCGACAACATCGGCATCCGGTTCAAAGAGCATGGCGATGCTGCGGGATTCATGTTCACGTGCAGCCAGCGCGGCATTCAGGCGTTCCTCCGCTTTCCCGTCGATGGTGCGCGGAATGAATTCCGGTGCCACCTTTGGACGCTGCTGATACTTCAGCGCCATTTTCACGGCAGGATAAGGTCCGGGAAGCGTGACGTAGCAGGAGAGATCCGGCAACGTCTGGACGTCGGAGTAACTCACCAGGGTGACGCGCTCCATGTCCTTGCCGACCGAGGTACCGTCGCGTACCGGGTCCACACCGTAGGAATACTGCTCGGACGCCTTGAGGATTTCTTTTTCACCGATTTCGCCAGCGGCGAACTCGGCGATATTGCGCGACGGCGAGCGGAAGAAGGCACGGGTGTTCAGCACGTCGAACAGCGTTTCCGCCGGCTTCTGCCCGTAAATATCTTCCAGCTGGGCGTAGGACTGAATGCCAATGACGTAGCAGCCGCCAAACTTACGCGCCTCCGGCAGGATCTCAACCAGGTCCGGCAGCTTGTGCAGGGTAGGCAGCTCGTCGGCGAAGATCCACACGCGGCGGTTACGGTTTTCCCCCATCGCCAGCAGCCCGCGAATGGCGATGGACAACCACATGGAGATAACCGGCTTGAGGGAAGCGTGGGTGTCAGCATTGGAGGAGATAAACAGCCAGCCGTTTTTACCATCCTCACGAACGCCGCGCATCCAGTCGCGTATGGTGAATGACTCGCCGTTATTTTCGATGCCCTGCAGGTAGCGGATAGCCTTGACGTAGTTGGTCAGCACGGCGCGGATGGAGATGGCCGTTTTCTCGATTTTCTCTTCCACCAGGTTCGCCGCCGGGGAGTTTTTCAGGTACGAGCGCAGCTTCTCAATCTTGATGGAAAGCAGCGTGTCGACCAGCTTGCTGTAGCTGCGGTCCTTGTCGTTGCGCATCAGATATGCGGCTTCGGCAAAGATGGTACGTCCCGACCCCTGCCAGAAGGGGTCTTCCTTCGTGCCCATAGGAATAAGCGTGTTGGAAACGTTGTCGAAGTCAGGCTGCGTCAGGCACTCCCGCCACAGGTCCCATGCAGCGCAGCGCGCATCCAGCGGGTTAAGGATTTTATCTGTGGCCGGATCATAGTAGCTTTTGACGAACTCACAGGAGCGGTCATACACGATGACCATATCGCCACGCTGGCGGGCGTAGTTCATCAGACGGCGGATAACTTCTGATTTACCGGCCCCGACGGTACCGTGCAGACAGAAGTTCTGGATCTCCGAGTCCTTAATAAGCGGCAGCTCACCGATTTTGATGTCGGATGCGAGACCGTCGCGCCTGAGCATTTTCGCCACCGCTTTCGGGTCGTCAGTCAGCTGGCGCCCTCCCGTTATCTCGTCCTCACTCTGCTGCTTACCCTGATGGCCCAGAATCCAGGTGGTGACAAAGAAGGTAATAACGCACACCACGGCCGCGATGATGGCAGCAAGAATAAAGGCCGTCCAGACCTGGTCGGCGCACCACTGGATATATTTGTCCTGCAGTATTTGCTGCGCGTTGTACTTCAGCTCATGGCCGTAATAACGGATGGTATAGACAGGCTGGGATTTAAAAATATCGCGCATGGGGGCCAGCGTCTGACACCAGTAATAAACCATGCCGTTCACGAACGTCTGCCAGGTCAGTTTAACCGACAGCGTAATCGCGACAATGATGCCGAAGAGAATGACGAGACAGTACACGATGATATTGGCAATTTGACTGAACATACGGATACGCATGCTCGCGATCTGACCGCCCTGGGTCATATCCTTAGCATTAAAACTCATATTAGCCTCATAGAGGTTGGTCTATATGTATAGCGACCATGATTTCAGAAAGCAATTGATTTAATGTCATCCGTTACAAAACACTAGGATGACATCATTTAACTAAAGGCGGGGAGATTATTAATAATGAATGTTATTTTTTAAGTAAATCACACGCTCCTGCATATCCATGTGAGCATGATTTTTTCAAATAGATATCTGCCATTCCAGAACCTGGAAATACACCATCACCTCTCATATAAGCCCCTGCCAAATTAAACTCAGCCTGTCCGTTATTTTTAATGGATGCTTTCTCCCACCAGATCACCGCCTCGTGCATATCCCTATTAACACACTCACCTGTAGAATACAGGTTTCCAATATTCAAATATGCCAACTCAAAATCTTTTTGAGCTGAGGAGTTAAGCAAATCCATTATTTTATCACAACGGGCATCTTTCAATAATCCATTTTTATAAAGCATTGCCAAGTCATTCTGAGCAGATGCATTCCCTGCATCTGCTGCCTTCCCCCACCAATAGCCTGCTTTTTTTATATTTTTATCAACACCTTGCCCATAATAATAGAGCAGACCTAGGTTATTTTGGGCATCTGAATTACCCTGAATCGCCGACTTATTAGTCCAATAAAAAGCTTTTTTATAATCACCAGATACGACCAAATACATTGCACCTAGCTTATATTGAGCTAATGCGTTTCCAGAATTCGCATCTTTTTTTAAGTTAGTGTAGTAGTCGTCGCTAGCCCTTACACTCAAGGTACACGACAGGAAAACAAAAACTCCCAACATCCCATAGAACACTCGCATTGTTTACCTCCATAAAACTAAATATTATATCCATACACAACCATGAAACTGACTATGAAATCCTACAACTCAATCTAACGCTTCCAACCCATTGGATAATTACTTTCCGGATTATAATTAACATTATCAAAGTCCACGGATTCAAAGTCATTATTTATAGAGTGGGCGCCATCTACCTTGTTTTTTTCAAGCCACTCTTTGATGCTTATACACCCGCTAACCTTATATAAATCCATCAATGTACCCACAATGAATACAAAAAAAGTAACAAGAGGAGGAGCCAGTGAACATATAGGCATTATCACATAGCAAACTACCCTGTTGTATGTGTAGGGTTCAACACTGCCTTTATTCTTAGATATTTTATAAAACAAATAGATGAACAATCCTTGCCATAAGAGCACAGTTGCACCAATGAATACCACCTCCGTAACTAACCATCCAGCCAGATAACAAGCAATAGACTGAAACAACACTACCATGAATATCTGAAGCAGATTTCTCATCGCACCCTCTCTGGCATCCTGTTACTGCTTATGTTTATCTTGATATTTTTTTGCCTTCTTCATCAGTTCTTCAGGACTGTCAGCCCCCGGCACTCGTTCTTGAGACTCCTTTTCCTTATTATACGTATTCATTTGCGAAGATTGCTCTGAATTATGATGTTTTTGCAGATCAGAATACTGTTTATTTATGCTGCCTTCTTCATCGCGTATTCCTCCTTTAGTATCGGCTATATTCTCTCTCGATGTTGTGAGCATATTATCAACTTGGTCTTTTACATTATTCTGAATTCCGCTGTCCTGTGTACGTTGTTCGATAGTAGCCTGATGAGACTGGTGATCGGCACTAACATCGCTATTTCCACCGCCACCAGAAATGGCCCCCATACCATGGCCAACATTTCCTTTAGCTGCTGAATATGATGCATCAACGCTCGGTTGTACCTGCTCCTGAACAAATCCCCAAGCCAGTTCCCGACGTTTTCCTGCGATTTCTGCTGAGCTGGTATTAGTAAGCAATGTATCTGCATCTTGAGGTGCATGTTTACGGACATACTGGGCAAACTGCTGATTTAGATCCTCGCTCATTTGACCACTCATACTTTCTGTACGAGACGCCATTTCAGCATATTCATGGCTACGAGCCTGACTTGTGGTGTACTGATCATAGCTCTGTTTTGCTGAGTTCAACGATGCCGAAAGTTGATCTGCTCGGGAAGCCGCATTATTGTCCGTATGGCTCCCAGATTCACTGACTTTACGGCTAGTAAAGTAATCACTCGCCTCCTTAAAGTCCTGGGTTGCTTTAGCATCCATATCATGTCGAGCATCATGGCTAGCTCGAGAGCTATTTGTTGCTTGGTGCATATCGTCATCGGAAAAATCAACTCCCGCCTTAACTCCTGCCTGAAACCCTACCCCTCCTCCGGTACCCAGCACATTCAGCCCCATACTTCCTTTAGCATGTGCATCACCATACAATCCGAGTGACGCTCTGGTGCTCCTTGACGCTAACTCTTGAGTGGCCTGTTCATTACTAATATTATGCCCTTTCGCATAGCTTTCTACTGCGCTGCGCATCCTGCTGGCCATCATAGAATCCTGAGCACTCATAGTGCTGTCTGCGCCACTGGTCATTGAATTACTGCTACCACGGTTTGAGCCAAACTGACTAAGCGTATTCCATGCGCTACTCAAACTACTGTTATATCCATGCAATGCACTCTCTGACTGGGTTTGTGCCTCGCGGGCCATTGCCTGCTGTGCGGTTGCAATCTGACGAGTCATGTTGATACTCATAGGAATACGTGACGTAGCACCACTGGAATCTGTCACTACACTACCATCACGCATTTGCGTCGAACTGGCTCCGTTAGCCAACTGTTGGCTCATTTGTCCAAATACTGTTGAGCTATTGGTATTCCAGTTAAAACCACTCACATTTTCTGTCTGCATGTTAGCGTAAGAGTAGTTACCATCAACAGCACCAGAGGCAGCAGTGGCTGCAGGGCTGATAGCGGAAGAGGCCAGATGGCTGTAGAGATTTGAGAACCCCGCCCCCAGTCCCTTCAGCATTCCCCATGCCAGTGGCGGGATAAGCATCGACAGATAGCCTGCCGTGGTAGCGAGGTCTGAGTATTTTATCTGCACCTGTGACAACTCCGAGAGAACCACTGGTGAACCGTTGGCCTTCGCATAGAAGGTCATGCAGCTGTTGAGGATGGCGTAAAGCAGTGGCCAGCTCTGCACCCACATGATAGCCAGCACGTACCCCTTCAGCACATTAAGGGTGACGGCGTTAAACATCCCGCCCAGCACCATCAGGGGGAATATTCCGATGGTCAGACCGACAATCAACGTCTGAGACATAGGTAGTGAGCGTAATGCCACCTGACCGACCGTCGCATGCGCCAGCCGCTGCTTCTCCATCGATGACGTAGTGGCGATATTCAGCAGGCTTGAGGTGTCACCGTTGCGGGCTGCATAGCTCATGATGCCATTTCGCAAAGCGTTCATCGTCACATTCTGACGGACAATCGACGCGGCGCTCTGACCAGCACCATAGAAATAGTTATAGCTGTCCCCGATCATCTGGCTGAACAAAATGTCAGGATTCGGACGTCCGCCAAAAAGCTGACGCACGTAGTAACTCCATGTTTTTCCTCCGGTCTGAGTATCCAGGGCAAGCTTTGGCTTAATTACCGCAGCGGCTTCTTCACAGGTTAAAAACTGATTATTGTTGTTGAATACCCCCCTCAGCGGACTCGGCTTTGAGAAAATCAGCGTATACGGGTCTGCACTGTTCATTAGATCTTCCATGGTATATTTTCCGTTCAGGAAAATATCGCCCATCACGCAGTTCTGCACATAGTCCGTGAATATCGTAGTTATCTCTGGGTTCTGTGATAAAAAGTCCGTACTGCGTGAAACCAGATTCGCCCCAAATATCATGCCGGTTTTGCTGTAGGTGATGCTGTCGGGCTGTGAAAAGACCATTTCATACCCCTGAACAAGGGCATATCCGATTTTGGTGGTCAGCGATGCAGGCAGTGCCAGCCCGACGGGCACGTTATCGACTTTATAGACCTTTGTCTGATTACTGATATCGATTATTTGTACGGAGGTGCGAACACTGACCAGCAGCGACATCAGCACAATGACGCCTGCCCAGCCCAGCATATCCATGATGTTGTGCCGTCGTATCCACGAAATGGCTACAACCAGCACAGAGAAAGCCGTCGCAATACGCCGAATAACAACCCAGTTCTCCGTCGACATGAACGTGACGATGGCATTCAGCGTCTGCGTCAGCCAGTCGCCGCCCGCGATGACATAGATTTCCTGCATCAGCGCGCCCCCCCGAAGTGATAGTTGTTCTGGTAGCGCTGCAGCATGCGTGCCGAGACCTGCTGGCGCATGTAGCTCATCTGGCGGTCAACAACCAAAAGCGCATCCTGCTGTACCTGCACCTGTGCCTGGAAGGAGGCTATCTGCCGCGTGGCTTCGTTGAGGTTATTATTGATGCTGTCGATAACCGCCTGGTCATAGTTTCCCGTTGCCACCATTGCACGGGCCTGCTGGACCAGCTCCTGGATGTACTGGAGAAGAATGTCGTAGCCGATGTAATCGGTTAGCTGATAAACGAGGCTGTTAGAAACCCCCAGCATCTGTGGATCAACCAGGTACTTGAAGACCGGGATGGTAGTACTTGTGATAAATCCCTTCTCTTTCTCGGTTAACTTTAGATCGGCAACGGCTTTATTCTGAATGCTGGAAAGGATGTCTTTTATCTGATTTTTCAGTGCATTTTTCTGGCTGATCGTGACATTAGCATCGGCAACCACCTTCAGACATTTATCGCTGTCATTACAGTGATACACCCGTGCAGTCCCCCCCTCCATCATGGCCCGAATAAGGTCGCGATCGGTCGTTCTTGCCGGAAGCGGGGTTATATTACCCTTCTCATCAAAGACCATTGTTCCGGTCAGGGTCATGATGAACTCCTTAAGCTCTTTATTCCCGTCAAACATGCGGTTCTTTCCGAGCGCATTCCAGATGACATTGATATTCTTCGTTATGCGCTCTTTATCCTTATCACTGGCCTTATCACGGACCTTATCCATGCTTCCCCCCACCGTGCAGCCCTGGCGGGATGCCGCCCAGTCGGCAAACATGTTGCTCTCACCGGCAATGTCCTGGCAGACCTTCTGCTGGGAGACCTGAGTGCGCGGAAACAGACCGCCGACAATCCCCTGCGCCGCCTGGCAGGAGCTGAGGTTCATGCTGTTAATGTCGCTGGCCATCTTCTGCAGGAAGTCTTTAGCGGTCTTGATTTCCGGTACCGTGGTCTGCAGCGCCAGATCGAAGAAGTATCCGGCCGCATTGGACATAATCTGCTTGGCGAAACGCTGCAACTGATCGCTGTTAATAAAGCTGAAGGAGCCCAGATAGGCATCGATGCCGCCGCAGCCGGCGTTGATGTCGGGCAGCGTCATGGAGATAAGCTGGACGGTTTTCACCTGCGTGCGCGCGTAGAGTGAGCCGCCCGTGGCGTAGCCCGCGGCCTGGCCCTGCCAGACCTGTGGCTGGCTGGTGTTGGACGCAAAGCCCAGCTTATTAAAGAAGGTGTTCATGTCACTGTTCACGTCGGCACTCACGCTCGCTGAACACGCAAGAAGGAGGCCACACAGTATGGAGAGAGGTTTACGGACGAACATCGGCACCCTCCCGACTCGCCTGCAGGGCGAGTTTTCCCATTTTTCGTTTTAGTATGAACATTTGCCCTTTCGTATAAAGCGAGTTCAGGATTGCATAAACGCCACCTGCAACGGCAAGCCCGCCGCTCAGCGCGATAAATATCAGTGGAATGGCGTACATCAACACGTTCCACAAATCTTTCAGCTGCAGGTGACCGTCCCTGAGCCAGTCGCCGACGCAGGCATTGAAAACGTATGTCATAAAGACGCGCGACAGCACGCCGGCAATGAGCAAAATGCCCGCCCACTCAGCATAAACGCCGAACCGTGCGTCCTCTTTCCGTGCCCTGAGCGCGATTAACTCTGGCGTCGTAGCTCTCTGAAGCATTCCGGAGGTCATCATGTCGTGTTCCTCTGCATTGTTCTGATCAGCCATTGTTACCCACTCCACGCATCTGAAGGACCGTATCCATGCGGGCCATAAAGCCCTGTTCGTCGGTCGCGCCCTGCAGCAGGGGCAGGGCTTCAAGGGTGTTTACGTTGACGAGAAAGGTGGTTGGCGTGGCCACGGGCAGGTTAGGGAAAAAGGTTTTCATCACCTCCGGCGGCGCGGGCAACGCATCGGGAAAGGACGCATCCCCCTGACCGTCGATGGTGTAGGCCATCACCCCAAACCCCACCCGTGCCGACAGCGACTTCAGGACCGGATCAAACTGGTGGCAGTACGGGCAGTGTCCCTGCATAAACAGCACGACCTTCCAGTCGGCCAGATTGATCTGGCGGCCGTTGCTGAGGCGGTACCAGACCGGCGGCTTCGCCGGAAGTGGCTTAACTTCAGGGTCTTCCGGGGATGTTGGCAGAGATCCCGACGTTCGCGCCCCCTGTGGATGCCATAACGATTTGATCTCGTCCATTGTGGAAGCCTGTGTGGCCAGGCAGAGGGACATGAGCGCCACGGTAAACACGGTATGTCTAAGGTTCATGTCGGCATCCTCCGGCATCACGGGCCTTTTCGGCCTCACGGGCGGCATCAATCCAGCGGTTGATGATGCGGTAGCCCCCCCAGAGCGCCATCGATACGCCGATTATCTGCGCCAGAAGAATGGCCATCTCCGGCTCGCGCCGGACCAGGCGGGAAACAATGTGAAACCATATCCCGAGGCTCAGCACCCATAATCCGGGCACGTCGAACTCAGGCAGGCGAAAACGGAATTTGCGCATGCGAACTCTTCCTGTATTAAAAGTTGGGGGCAAAATCTGTGGAAACGTTGAGGAACTGCTTCGCCAGGTCATCCTGGCTGATAAAGCCATACGAGACGGGTTTGACCGCCCCGCTTTTAGGGTCGGCCAGCATCAGCGCCGGGAAGTAACGAATACCCAGCCGGCTGGCCTGTCCACCGTCCATTCGGGTATCCGGCAGGAGTGGATTCACGATACCGTCCACGGAAACCGGAATGACGCTGAGGTGATACGTTTCGCGGAAGTTTTTAATGACCTGAACCAGCTGGCCGTCGATCGGGTCCTGTCCGCGGTAGAAGAACATCACGCCATAGTGCTGAGCCAGCGTTTCAATGGCGCGGCGCTGGTCGGCAAAGTCCGCCGCCAGCTGGTTGCGCACGGTACCGTTGTAGTGGCTGTGCTGCAGGTTGTAGTCCAGTTCGGGGTGCTCGAGCATGGCTTTTTTGGCGCTCATCGAGAACAGCCCGGCCTGCTGCGTCCAGTAGTTCTGCAGGCGGAAGTAGCGGGTAAAGTTCTCCACGCCCGGATACAGAATGGCCTCGTACATGGCGCGCTTCGTGGCCTGCTGAAGCGTGGCAAGCTTCTCCATGATGTCCGGCGAGGCCTGCTGAGGCTGTGTTGAAGAGGATTTGTCGTCCTCCGGCGTTCTGCGCGTTTCGTTGTACCACTGCCAGCCGGCATCTTTTCCTGTGGCGGTAAAAACGCTGCCAAGAAGCAGCAGCGCTAACGCTGTCTTTCTCTTTTTCACTGGAACCTTCCTTATCCCGAAGCAGGTCGGTTATCGTTTGAAAAGCGGGTTTAACAGCCACGCCAGCAGAACTCCCGCCACGAAAAGCACAACCATCAGCGCCATAAAAAACACATCGATGCGGGTTGTTTCATCAACGATATTCCCGCGCCAGTAAAGCACCGGTGAGGCGACAATCAGGCTGATGATAAGGCGTCCAGTAAATCCTTTAATTTTCATGATGGAGAGTCCTGAGTGAGTGATGAGTGGCTTACTGTTTGTTCTTCAGTTGCGCGGCGATTTCCTCGCGGACGCGCTTCGTCAGGGTGTCGTTATCCGGGATTTTCTTGTTCTTTTGCAGATCGTCGAAAAAGTTTGAGAAGTCGAGTTTGTCGAACTTGATTTGTTGCAACTCAGTCTGGGTGATGCCGCGACAGTCCGGGCTGCTGGCCTTGCCAAAGCCGATGTGAAGCTGACCGTTACGTCCCTGCTGCTGCACAATCTGGGCAAGCTTTGAGTCAAACTGACAGTAGCTGCGCTTCTTCTCGAGACAGACGCCGAGCACTTTTTTTGAACAGAACTCACCGATACTGACCGTGAGCTTATTCTCTTTGGCCTTGCCCAGCGCTTTCTCCTCGCTGCTGCACCTGGCAAGCCCGACGTCCTGGCCCCAGCCGCCGTCCTTACAGCAGCTGCTGAAGCCTGCCGCAAACTTCTTGCAGAACTTCGCGCTGCCGGTAAAGGCGCGTACGTTAACGCTGTTAATGGCTGCCACGTCCTTGCCCGCAGCGGCCAGCGCGGCGAGTGCCGAAACGACAGGTGCAAAATCGTTGTTTTTACCGTTCTGCGCCCGCTCACAGTCACCATCGAGACAGAAGGTGTCGCCGCCACATATCATCACCTGGCCGGAAGTACGTGTTTCACAGGAGTACGTCGCGTATTCATGCAGGCAGCCGCTGCCGTCTTCTGCCGTGAAGGCGCAGGTGCGTGAGGCAAGCGTACAGGCCGGATTGTTCATGTAGGTTTTGCAGGTGCCATTGTCAGCAGCCTGGGTCATATACGTGTCTTTGTACTTCCAGCAAGCCTGCGTGACCGGGTATGACACGCCGTCAACCACCACCGTTTTTGTGCTCCCCGGCTCAATACATTCCGTCTTTTTGAGCGTACCTTCGCTCTTGCTGAACGGGCAGGATTCGTTCCAGACCACGTCTGGTACCCATTTTTTGGCGGGAATTTCAATCTGGAGCGTAACGGTGAAGCTGTAGCGCATATTGCTGTGCTTCCAGATTGAATCTGTAGTGGGATTGTTTCTCCTGGTACGAATGGAAAACACCATCCCTGCGCCTTTCTTCAGCTGCATGCCGCTACTCAGCGCCAGGCTACCGGTATCGTTATCCATGGAAATCAACCCGAAAGGCGTGGTTACTCGCATAAACCAGTTAGGATTACTGAACGCCAGACGTTTATTCCAGGAATAGGTGGCTGTTGCAGCAACAACCTTCCCTGTCACCGGCGCAGTCCATGTTCCTGTGTATCCCGCTTCGGAGGAAGCAAACGAAATATTCTGAGACTGGATAACAATCTGTTTTGTTTCAGATGTATCTTCATAGTGGCCGGTAATGCTGGCCGTGCGCGTACAGGCCTGCTCAACCAGCAGGTCGCGCTCACAGGTATAGTTGGTGAACTCACTGCGGCTGATATTCTGCGCTTCGCACTGCGTCTGCCCCGTTTTGCCGATGATGGTATCAGCGCGGGACTGGACATCCTGGCTGGCCTTAATAAACGGCGCGTCGGGCGAAATGGGCTCCTTCGGGTTGTTAACAAACGAGTCGGTGACGGCTTTTGTAGCCTCATTAGTAGTCCAGCCCGTGGTACCGTCCGCTTTCAGCGCACCATCACCGGTCGCCGTCACACCGCCATAGTACTTTTTCTCACCGGGTGAGGCGGTATAGTTGGGGATAGACGCTGAGGGGTTAAAGTTTTTCAGGCTGCTCTCACCCTGCCCCTGTACCTGACGGGCAAAATCAGCCCCCGCCCTGTACTGCGCGTCAGCATCGGCAAATGCATTCACGCTTGCCATCGTGGTGGCAATGGCCAGCACCGACATCAGTATTGCTCTTTTCATCGGGCATCTCCTTTATTAAGCAGCTGTTGCGCCTCATCCCTGCACTCGCCCTTCCCCACCACCTTTTCCAGCGCCTGCTTCAGATGAAGATTGCCGCGAATCACGTCGTGGCCCGCCTCGCAGTACACCACCAGGGACGGCACGCTGGTGATCCCGTACTCACGAAAGCGGGTCGGGTCGATGGCGACGCCGCTGGCTGAGCCGTCCTGAACAAGCGCCATCACGGCGGTTGCCGTCGTTTTCATGTCGTTGTTGACCATACCCCGCAGGGTGGCGGGAATATCGTAGCGGCGGGCCTCGGTCAGCATGCGCTTAAGCCCCGCCTGCGGGATGGCAAAGGAGACGAAATACAGGGCACCGTGCGTGGGTTTATCCTGCTGGTCCTCGCGCTGGCGCTGTTTCAGCTCCCCGATAAAGCGGGCGTCGTCTGCTGAAAGAGGGTTCTGGCGCACCTGCTGCTCCAGCATCTGGCGCAGCGGCGCGTTGTCCTGCCCCCTCAGCTGCTGGCTGAAAGACTCCTGCTGACGAATAAACTCGCGGTTCGCCTCATCAGCCCCTGACGCCAGCGCAGTGCAACAGTATGCTGACAGCAGCAGCGCCGCCGTCAGACCGGACAGAGTTTTCATGGAAGTTTCCTTTTTCTCAGAGGAAGACGCAGTTGCGCTTGCGCCAGAGAAGATAGCCGTAGTTTTTCTTCGTGTTCGGCGGGTTACGCCCCGTTTCCCAGCGCATGACCGTTCGGCCGAAGGGATGGCACTGCGCCACGTCCGGATACATATTCACCATCTGATAGCGCCAGCGCGTTTTGGGAATAATGGGTGACGGATACTCGAAGCAGACCTTTTTATCCTCCCCGACGCTCTCCATTATCTGACCCTGACGGTGCAGCTTGAACGCCATGCGCTCGCTGACCAGAACGGAAGACTGCAGGGGGCTGGACTCATTGCTCACCCAGCCGTTAAAGGGATACATTGACCCCTGCGATCCGGCACACCAGAACAGCGCGTCAACCGACGTTTTTGCTGCACTGGCCACCGCGTCGGCCGCACATGCGCCCTGCGCGATGGGGTTGGCAAAAATGACCGCCTCCGGATTCAGAATGGAGGTCAGGGCGCTGTCCCCCCATGTCGGGTCGATTTCAGACAGGTATCCGATATCCAGATCGCCGCCCTGCAGACACCCGAGGGAGGTGATGATATTGAGCCAGTACGTCAGCGGATATTTGTACCAGTGCACGTGGTAGAACGCGCCATTGACCTGTTTGTCATCTTTTTTGGCGGCGCCCATCCCCATTTTCCCGAGATTAACGGTGAATCCGCCGAGGTTCACCATGCAGCCCGGAGAACGTGCCACATCGGTCATGGCCATCGGCTCCCAGTACCCTATTGCCAGGCCAACGCGCTGAAATACCGGCGGTGGCATGGGACAAAACTGTATCGGGCTACCGGGATTGGACGTGTCCGGTAAATCCCCGCCCGTGACTTTTGTGCTGCCGAGCGACAGGGGGAACATGCAGCGCCAGCAGATATCAGTGATCGGATTGACGAAGCGCCCTTCGCAGGCGGCGTCCGCCGCTGCCATGTGGCTGTTACCCCACAGAAGCAGCCCGAACAGAGAGACGGTCAGCATTTTCACCGGACACCTCCTGCATCATGCTGCGCCATATCGGGCGGAATGATTTCCACCTGCAGGCGCTTTCCGCTGGGTGCCGCCGTTACCCGCGCCGGCACCTGGCTTATGCCGAACCGGGCGGTCAGCACCCCGTTCTGGTCGAAGAAAATGCGGCTGTCGAGCTTCTCCGACGTCTGCGGAATGTTGCCCTGAACCAGAATGATGCGGGTGATCAGGGTGTCAGGCTTCTGTCGCTGTACCCACGCGAGCTGCTCCGCATCGTCGCCGTTGATAAACAGCAGGGTTTCGTTAAACGGCACCACATCAAGCGGATTAAAGACCTGCCCCGCCTGAGCAAACACGTTGCCCCTGTCGTCGGCAAGCGCCTTGTCCACCCGCACGCTCGGGTCAAACCAGCGCCGCTCGTAGCGCACCGCGCGGGTTATTCCCTCAACGGCAGGCGGGCGCTGGCTGTTGCGCACCACGCGCGCCTTAAACTCCGCCATCTTTTTGTCCATCTCGCCGGACTGCGCCAGCGTCTGCAGCCGGCTTTCGATAACGGTCAGCATATCCGGCTCCGCCACCGGCCAGAGATCGCCCCACGTCCCGAGGTCAGCGGCCGTCACGCTGCCGGTCAGCAGCGTCAGGCCCAGGGCAAGGGCGCGCATCACCCCCCCTCCTTCATCCGGCGGGCCACGTCAGTCTGGATTTCACGCGTGATATCCGGCGCCCCCTGCACCACGGCAGGTGCGACAAGGATGAGGGCACGATGGCGGACCTGCCAGTCCCTGAGGCTGGCCTCCAGTGACGCGTTAAAGCGGTCTGAAAGTGCTTTTGTCTGCGCCTCGTCCAGTGAACGGCGACCGGCGCTGTCAAAGAAGGCATCCACCGTGGATTTCATGTTGAAGGCCACAACCACAGGACGGTTAAGCTGGCAGACCAGCCAGCTGATGCCTGCGCCCGCAGCCAGCGTGCCGGCAATCAGCGCGGCGTTAATGAGTACGTGTTTTTTCATGAGATGGTCTTCCCTTCATGCTCGTGAAGCCAGCGCTCCAGCGCGGCCATTTCCGGCCCGGATTTTTTCCACGCCAGCTCCCAGACGGCTTCGTGAATACTCAGCCCTTCCCGGCGTCGCTGCTGCAGAAACTCAAAGTCCGGACCGTCCGAGGAGTACATTGCCCGGCTGAGCGGATCGACGAACAGGCGGTGCCAGGACGTCAGGTGCTCAACCGACAGCATAAAGCTGCTGAACCAGTTGTCCTTCGCGCTGCCAAAACCTTTAATCATGTCGCGCTGCAGCTGCGAATACTGGTCCGGGTACAGCTGGTTGTACTTGGCGAACTCTTTGGCGGACTGCTTGAGGATAATTTTGTAGGACGAGTTACCCCATGCCGCGCGGGCGGCGCTGGAGGCCGTTTCCGAGTCAAAATCGACGATGTTCTGCGTAATGGTGATGTACGAACCTGTATGGCGGCGGGCGGTACGGTAGCCCTTCTCGATAAACGCCCCGACCTTGTTGTTCTTGAAGTCCAGCAGGCGCCAGCCTTCGTCTATCACGTTGAGCTTCTTCAGGCTGCGCGGCGTGCGGTACATGCGGTTCTCAATGTAGAGAATGAGCGAGAACATCACCGCCACCAGGAGGGACGGCCTGTCCTCCAGTCCGCCGAGCTCAAGCACCACCATCCGGGCTTCGTCCTTCAGGGACGGTTCGTCGGAGTTGAAGTAGCTGCCGTACACCCCGTCGCGGGTGTACTGGGTCAGCAGTACCACCATCTCATCGAGGCGGCTGCGGATGGTTGGCGATCCGCTGTACTCCTCGCTGTCGCGGGCCATCATCAGGTAGTCCACCACGTCGTCAATGCGCGCCTGGTTTTTCTTCGTAAGCCAGGTGGCCTTCACCGCCTTGAGCAGCAGACCTTCGTGCACCTCGTCCAGGTTGCCGTTGGGGCTGGCCATCACGGACAGCTGGTCCCGCAGGCGTTCGGCCATCTCATCGATGGTATCGTCGGTGACGTTAGCGAACGGATTAAACTTCAGCGTCTCGCCGTCGAGGTAGACCCCGCCCATGTTCTCGCACAGGGACTTGTAGCCGTCGCCCATGTCGAACACCACGGCGAAGCCGCCGGAGTCGATAACGCTGCGTATCAGGGGCTGGATAAGCCCGGTTTTCCCCGCGCCGGAGGTGCCACACACCGCCATATTGAAGTTGGTGTTACCCATGCCGCGGCTGAACAGGTCGATAAACGCCAGCTGGTTGCGGTAGGTCGGTGCCAGCAGGCCGGAAGTGGCCAGCGGGCTGTCCGCCACCACCGGCATCAGATTGGCGACATTAAAGCTTTCGGCGCGCTGCAGCACGCCGGACTCACGCAGCTGCTTAAAGAGGCCGCCGCCCGCCATAAACGGCAGATTCACGAGAAAATTGCGCATATGGTTAAAGCGCGGGGAAATCAGCTCGAAGCCATTTTTACGGAAGCTGTTCAGTACGTCCTGCTCGACCTTCAGCGCAGTTTCCTGGTCATCGCGGCAGAAGAGGGTCACGTTCAGAAAATAGCTCACCAGCGAGGACTGCCCGGACGACAGGCGCTGGCGCAGATCGCCCCACTCTTTTGCCTCCTGCGCCACGCCCGGGAAGAACTTGGCGTAGCTGGTCTTGGACTTCTTCTCAAGATCCATGAACTTCAGGTTGGCCTCGTTCTGCGCCTTTACCTGGTCTTCCACGCTAAGGACCAGCGTCAGGATAAACGGGCACGAAACGGACAGTTCCGGGTTGAGAAGGTTGCTGTAGTTGTCGGCCATATTCCAGAGGAAGGCCAGCTCCGGATTTTTGGTCAGCTGGAAGTTCATGATGCGCGCGGTGCTGTTGCGACCGTTACCGCGCAGCCCCAGCGTCATGTAGTCGGCCTTCACCTTCAGGTCAAAGGTATCGTCCACGCACTGGTAGTTCAGATCCTTGAGCGGGTCCAGTTCCCGTTCGGTGGGATACAGCGCATCCGGGTTGTGGTTAATCATTTCGCCCGCAATGCGGATAAAGGCATCCGCATCCACGCTGCGGGTGGCTATCTGCGCCCCCTGCAGCGAGGCGCGGATGATTTTGACCTGGTTTTCCATCTCCATCACGCTGGCCTTACTTCCGCGCTTACGGGGGACGCAGCAGGAGATGTACACCCGGTAGTTACGCAGGGTCAGCGGCAGGTTGAGGTGATCGGGCAGCGGGAACCCTTCTTCTGCGGCCCTGAGATAGTAGGCGCGGGTGATGGCGTTGAACGTATCAGCCTTTTCCCCCGTCCATGAGAGCTCGCGCAGGCCATACTCGATATCCTGACCCACCAGATGGCTGGACACCAGGTGAACGGCCACCGGCACCTCGCGGGGCAGCTTGGTGCGCATCAGGTTTTCCAGCGACGAAACGATAGTTTCGTTGGCGCCGTTGATGGGCTGCGCCTCGAGCATAAAGCCCATCGTCTTTTCGTTCATGAAGAGGCCGGTTTCCGCATCGTAGTCGCGGTACGGCAGCACGCGGCTAAACTGCGGGAAGCGCATCTGCCCGAGGACATCGTTCGCCTCAGAGGACGCATCGGGCATCTTCAGGGCCGTCAGCAGCGAGTTGACCGTGCGGGTGACGGAGTCCAGCGGATTACTCATGATCCCCCTCCTTTTTATTGTCGGCCGTTTTGACCGCTTCCGTCGCAGGGGCCGGGCGGCTGGCGGGGATACCGTAGCGAAAACGCACTGAGCGCATCTGACCGTACAGGCAGAAATACGGACGGCATCCCATAAGCAGCGCCGCCCCTGAAAACACAATGGCCATCACAATCCACAGCAACTTAAACGCACTCAGCGCCCCGTCAACATGACCGGCATATCCTTTAGCATCGGTGACGACGCTGCCCCGGTCATGGCAGACGGCAGAGGGAGCGTCATGCAGCGTGAGGCCGGAGGACTTGTTCTGCGGAGCAGGCGGTATAAAGGGTTGTAAAGGTTCATCACGGCAGACCGCAATACGAAACTCGCCACTGCTGACGTTATGCGTGACGGCCATAATTTCCTGCGCCATCGCCTCTCCGGGCGTGGTGTTATCCATCCACAAAAGCATGGCAACCAGCAGCATCAGCGTGGCGGCAGGCCAGATAATCAGATAGTGAAAAGCCCAGGCAAGCCATCTAAGGCAATACAGCAGGACGGACAGAAGCTTAAGCATCATTCCCTTTACCTCCGGGATTCAGCGGAAACCAGACGCTGCAGTTGTGTCTGATAGCCTCCGCCAGCCTCTCCCCGTCCTCTCCGCTGTACAGCGCTTTAATCCGGCTGACGTCAGACTTCGCCAGGAAAACCCTCATCTGCTGTTTTGTTACGCTCATACCTGAGCCTGCTTTACCCAGGAACAGACAGTGCCCACGCTGCCGTTGCATTATGTGTTGAGAAATCCCAGCCTTCCCGTCAAGGGCGGGAGCGCTCTGCTGAGACGCTGAAAGCCAGAAGTCGCGCTCTGCGGCATTAACACAGATGACACGCATCCCCATCGCCTCGCAGCAGGCCGCTATATCGTTAAGGTGGCGGGTCTTACCCGGACCGCTGTTACTGTTGGTTGTCATGATGTTCGTCTCCTGGTTTTTTGCCATCGTTCTGAATGTCTTTGCGCAATTCACGCCAGTCGCGGAGTTGTCGTTCTGATAAAAAGGTCCGCATAACCTCAACGCTGATGGCTGTCTTACCGCTACCGGTTTTCCCCACGACCATCACATTGGTTTTTCTTCTTCCCATCGGTCACCTCAGATACTGTTTTTCTCGTATTTCCAGAACCCGCTGGCATTCCGTACAGGTACGTACGCCCGGGATGGCCTGCTGCCGCCTGAGGGGGATGCGATTGCCACAGCATTCGCACCGGTTGCGGCTTTTGCCCTGCAGGCAGGATCGCTGCCTCGCGGCCTGTATATGAAGCTGGTTCAGCAATTCGTCCTGCTCCTGCAGGAGATCGAGTTCGTCTGCCATCAACGCTCCCTGCTCACACTGTCCGGACACGCTACCGCCCATCCCTTTTTACGTTTCAGGGCACGCGTGATAACGACAGATTGTTAAAATGGGTGCCACACGCGGTGGCGGTTCAGGTTTCAGTTAACGCGTGGGGTTCCCCACGCTGAGGGTTTCACAACAAAAAACACCCGCGTCGGCTGGTGATAAACGTCCTGCGTATCGATATAGGGCGCGATCCACAGCCCGGCCGCCTTTTCACCGACGCGAAGCGGCCTCGGGTCCACGATGGACTCGCGCCCTGGCGGCGACACAGTAACCGGCGTGACCGTGGAGAGCGGCGCCCGTGAGGCTGAGTGCGGCTGCGGGCGGGGGAGAGTCGGTATACCCGTCAGAGGTGCATTCCTGGATGCGATGGCATGCACCGGTTCAGCCGGCAGCGTCAGGGGCTGCACGGACCGGGTCCGGAAATTACCCTCAGCCAGGCGCGGCAGCGATGTCGCACCCGGCTTTACCGCGCTGGCCTCCTCCAGTCGTTTGGCTTTCTCATTGGCCTGCTCGATGGTCATGCAGGTATCGGATGTCGTCGCGTTACACTCAAAATCGCTCGTTGTACCGGCACATCCCGACAGCGTCAGGAGACTGGCCAGTGTGAGCGCAACAGGCACTGTCTTGTTCATTTGCGGTTCCTTTACGTGGGGTTATTGTGAGTCGGCCTTCGGCATAAACTGGCTCTGGTTAAGCCTGCCCAGCTGGTTGAGCATCTGGTCGGTACTGAACCCGTTCATGCCGCCCTGCGGGACTGACGGCGGCGGAACCGGGCTGCGGTCGTCGCCCTCCGCTTTGCTTCTGTCATTCTCGTGCGCCAGCTCTTCAATGGTTTTCAGCTGAAAACCGTCCTGAAAGACAACGGTCACTTCGTTACCCGCCCCAATAGGAATGACGGGGTGGTACTGCTCTGCGCGTTTGATGTAGTAGTCGCTGAGGGTCTGGGCGGCTTTGGAGGCGCCTCCGCCAATCCCCATCTTCATCACGTCACCCGCGCCGAGTGATGCCGTGGCGCCGAGGCCGACCGAAGGCTGGGACGCGGTCTGCACGCCCTGACCGATGCCGTCAACAAATCCCGCGCCCCATGCCCAGCCGAGGATTTTGCCGTTTCGCATCACCACCTCGCCCTTGATGCCGTTTTTTCCCCGGAAGCTCACGTGCCCGGCAATGGGCTGGTCGATGGTGACGCCGTGCTTCAGGCAGCTGATGTTGCGGGTGCGTACGATGGCGCGTTCGCTGGACACGTCGCCCCAGGCTTCAAGCCCGATGAAGCAGCCGGTCAGGTCGTAGCTTTTGCTGTTGGGCATTTCCACCCTGCCCGTAATGCGCAGCTGCATCGGCACCGTGGACTCGTTACCGGTTACGGAGGCGTTGGCGTCAGCCCCCTCAATCAGCATCGATTTGGCGAAGCTGCCCGACGGGATGTACGGCAGGGACGGACCTTTACTCTCGTCGCTGTGGGCAAAAGACTGCCGGCGCAGCTGGTTGGGTACGGGGATGGGCTGGTACTGCACCTGCGCCGGCGGCGTGACGCCGTTACCAGGATAGAACGCGGTCGGCGGCGGGACGGCCCCCGTCTGCGGCGGGAAACCGGTCGGCTGCGGCTCACCTTCAGGCCCCGGCGCAGGCACTGGCGGCTGCGGGGCCGGCTCACCCGATGCGGTGACGGGTTTCGCCCCCAGCGCGCTGACCTGAGCGGAAAGCGCCGCATTATCCTGACTGAGTTTGTCAATCTGGTGCTGATAGCCTGCCTGCCCCTTGCTGAGCAGCTCAAGCTCGCGGCGCATTTCGGCATACTGCTTCTGCATCTCGGAGGCCGTAGCCTGCATCTCGGTCGTGGCATGCTGCTGCACCTTCTGGTCAAAGGTGCTGTCCACCACGCCGGTCATATCGGGCGCAGGCTCGCCGGCGGCTGCCGCATCGCTGCTGCCCTCGTAGCGTGCATCCGCCAGATACCAGCCGCCGCCGCCCACCACGCCCACGGTCGCCAGCACGATACCCAGCCAGATAAACTGCTTGCGCTTCACCACTGAATTAATGCTGGCCATCAGCCGCACCTCCGCTGCTGATAATGAAGACCTGCAGGGCGCCGCCCGCCATCAGCTGACGCGAGGCTTCACCAAACAGCACGCCGCGAATGCCGCTCTGCCAGAAGTCGCTTTCCGCGATGTTGCGGGCCATCCCGGTATTGTTGGTGACGCGATAGCGCACCACCTTAAGGTGATTACCCACCCAGACGCGCTCGGGGACTGCAGAAAGTCCGGCGGGAGCGTTGAGGGCTTCATGCGTAACGGGGATAGCCTGCCAGCCGGACGGAAGCTGCCCGCCCAGCAGATGCTGGCTCAGGGAAACCAGCGTGGCCTCGTAGGGGGAAGACTCTTCCCAGGTGCGCGCCGCTTCACCCGTACCGGACAGCTCGCTGACCAGCCGGATGGTTCGCCCCGCGCCCGCACGTGGCACGGCCTGTACCGAGAAGTTGAGGCCGCGTTCGGTTTCCAGAATGAACGTGAAAGGCTTTTTGTTGAGGGTGCTGACAATCACACCACCGCTTGCCGTCTGTTCCTGACGCGTCAGCTCACCGTCGAGGCTGGTCAGGGCCGTCACGCGGTCACCTGCGACTGTAAAAAGGTTCGGGTCGGTATTGCTGACCGCGATGCTGGCCTGTCCGCCGTTCGTCAACGGGACAATCGTGGCAGAAAGCGCAGCGGGTGCGGCGACCGTCTGACCGGAAGCGAGCATCAGCAACGCCAGCAGCGCACGGCGACTATTTTTGTTCATCGATGATTTCTCCGAAGTGACTGAGCCAGCTGATGCCGTCCTCGCGCTCGAACTTGAGAACGTACTGTTTCAGCTCGGGATACGGTTTCGAGTCGCCTATCCAGGTCTTCAACTGGCCGCGTACGTCCACGCGGCTGCTTGCCGGGTAAACCTTCACGCTGGTCATATAGAAAGACGAGTTAACGTTGTTGTCCTTAATGCGCTTCGCATCCTCAGCAAGCCGGATTTTCAGCTCGTTCTGCGCTGCGGGTTTGACATAGGACAGCAGCTGCTCATGAGAGGCATCAACGGTTTCCGGGGTAACATTGAGGCGAAGGGCGATAAGCGACAGGGCCATCTGTTGCAGGTAGGAGGCATCTGCCTGGTTCTGCGACACGGCAAACGGCGCGTTGAAAAGCATTGGCGTGACGATAGACTTCTGCTCATTCTGAAGGCGGTAGTTGTTGACGGCCTGAATAACATTGGTGGTGATGCTTCCCAGAATAACCACCCCCATGGCAATAAAGCCGATGGCAATAACCCGCTGTGTACTTAATCGTGCTCCGTGTTCCATCTGATTATTCCTGTCTATTTAATCCACTGGCGGTAGCATGAGTCGGGTACATCATGAAAAATCCCCCTCAGCAGTGAGGTCGGCATATACCAGTAGACCAGGTCCCGTAGCCATGAACTGCCCCGCCCTTTTTTGAGCTTTTTAATTCCGAGATAGGCCAGTACGGCAGCGATAATTCCGGGGATATAATGCTGGGTCCAGAATCCCCACCCCAGGCAGACAATCGCCGGAATAAGCTCATCCACAGGAAGGCCAAACCAGCGGCTCTGATTCGTCAGGGTTTCGGGAAAGCGATATTTTTTGAGAGATTCATCTGCCATATATGTTCCGTCTCCGGTACAGCTGGCAGTATGGAAATACCTGCCAGCCGGATTACAGGCAAAGCCCTCCCGTGAATGCTCGTGAAGGGCATTCAGAATTAAACCGGAATTTAATAGTCGGAAGTGGCTCTGAACGGCTGTCGCTGGATATCAGTATCCTGCGACAGACATACCTACCGTGACGAATACGGACAGGATCGCAAAGCCCGCCAGGAACTTGAGGTTCTTGGTCGTCATATACATCACGGCGCCCACCAGAACTTCGGCAAGAATAACCCACTTAACCACGCTGGAGTCTTTACCAAATGTTCCTTTAACGGTTGCATCGCCGCTGGACATCAGATCTTTACCCGCAGTCGAGGCAAGAACCGTATCAGGGAAAAACGCAGCAAGGGCTGCGACAGGCAGGGCAAACTTCAGCGCTTTGAGTAACGGGACTTTGCTGAATTTTTTCTTTGCAGGGGTCGCGGGTACAGCGTTAATAACAGACACATCAGTCATATTCATTAATCCTTTAATTACACCGGATAGATTTGTTGAAATAAAAATCCTAAGAAACTAATTTTGTGACTTGGGTTCAAGATTGTTTGGGATCACCTCCGCCATTTCAGAGTTATAGAAATCAGGGAATTTTTCCAGGTGGTCACGTAACCGAATCAGCGCTTCAGCTGATTTAGAACGACCACTTCTGTCCTTCGCCTTCAAAATAAGAAGATCGGTTTGTGGGTCAAGGTAGATCGACATAGTTACCGTTGGGCCACGAAGCCTGTGACGTCTAATCATGTTTTCCCTCTCAACATATTCCTGCGTCAGGATAGTGACACATTGAATACAATTTATTCAATACGCGAAAAATTCCACTATATTTTTTACATAAATTTAACATTCAAAACCTTAAGAACAACCATTCTCACCTTTCTGTATACGTCCATTCTCATGCAGTAGAATCTGAAGTCATCGTAATCAATAAAATATTTCGCAAGCTCACTCTTCACACTAGAAAGTCTGCTTGAAATTGCTTTTTCAGAGACACCTAAATATTGCGCCATCGTATGAAGTTGAAAACCAAGAATTGAAAAACATAACGTAATCATCTTTTTATTCGTCAACCCTGATATAAAAATATCAAAATCAAACTCATCATTTTTTATCCTATTCGAGGTATTGAATAAAGCTTGATAATCCGGGAAGTAATTAATAAACCATAAAGCATATAATTCTTTATTTACCATACGAATTTCAACACGTAACTGATAAAACTCACCATTCAAATTAAAAGTTCTACAAATAGCTGTATCAGGCCCCATAACAAAGGCCTCCAACTCAATTGTCGACAAATCAAGCTCAACTTCATCAGGATCAAAACTGACACCTGAAAAACACTTTGATAATGGGTGAAAGAAATCTAAATATGCATCATTTTTATATATGGGGTTTCTGGATTGATTCCGAATGCAAAAAGGCAAAGGTGAGTACTTATAGAGCGCATCAAAACGCTTCACAATATCATCTAATGATTGACTTGATTGGGAGAGATCTCTAGGATCGCGCGGGTGCATTGAAGCCTCCTCTGAAGGTTTCTGTGTATAGTCGGTACACCCGGGGGTCTAGCCCGGTGTACCGGCGACCCGCCAAACTGAATGGCGAGCATCAAATTTTACTTATGTCTGCATAAAATATATCAATTACTGACGCCAAAGTCACTCAAAAACAGCAGATCTAAATCCTATTTATCAAACATTTTCAGCTAATTATCTTGAGACTCTTCCTCCTGGGGGAAGAATTTTTCAACAATCTGTTGCACATCTTCACGTATACACGTAACCATATCCCTGAAATCAAATTTTTCATTTCCTGCGAGATGCGGACTCAGCGACTCCATCGCCAGGAGCTTGCTGACTATAAATTGAGTTTTCATTACATTTTCAAGAATAGTTTTATTATAGAGCGCCTGATTAAAGGAAGACTCTTTTCTTTCCATTTGCGCTTCATAGACCCGAAGACCAAGTTCGACCAGCATTGATGCAATGCTCGAAAAACTTACATCTTTATCTCTCGCTCCTTCAGCGCGACGTTTTTCAGCGATTACTCTTATTTTCTCTGACACTTCATCGCTTACATAGACCTGAACTCTGGCCATAATTTTCTCCTTATTTATAGTTCCAAAACTTCTGTACCTCAGAATATTTTGAAAAGCTAAAAATGCACGACTCGGCACAAACTCCCTGCCAGAAAACAGACGACTTGCATGCCGACACACACTGTAAAAATTCACGACTCGAATATAGACTCGCCGTAGTCATAACTCAATGGATTTATTAAAAATAGTCACAAATGACTCTGAGTAGAGTTTTTACCGAGTCGAATAGAACTCGCTACCGAGTCGTTTACACACATTAAAATAAATTATTTCACATTACTTTTTCACTAACTGCATGATTTGAATACCCAATCAGCAAAACTTTAATTTTGCGTGGGGTGTGGAGCTTTTGGTGGTGAGGAGTGCATATTAGTTGAGTCTGGGCATGGGATGGGTTAACGTATTTCCGGCATGGTGCCCGGAGGGAAGAAATGAAACGGATTGCTCTTACGTTTTTAATGTTGGCTTTTTCTGGAATGTTGAACGCTGCTGATTGTTTTGATCTGGCAGGAAGGGATTATCATATAGATCCGGATCTGCTTCGGGCAATCTCCTGGAATGAATCGAACTTCCGCACATACGTAAAAGGCTACAATCCTGTTTCGGGTTTTGGCTCCGGACTTATGCAGGTGGACTCCCAGCACTTTAACGAACTGGCTCGTTATGGAATAAAACCGGAGCATCTTCTTTCCGATCCGTGTATGAATATCTACACCGGGGCTTACTATCTTGCAATTGCATTCAAAAAGTGGGGAGTCAGCTGGCAGGCCGTGGGCGCTTATAATGCAGGTTTCAGGAAAACAGAAGAACAGGCGCAGAGAAGATATGTCTATGCCAGAAAAATTGAGGCAACATATCGGGCTATAAAGAATAATAAAAATGCAGCGCAGACTCTTGCAAAACAGTAAAAAGACCTCAACAGGAGGTCTTTTTATTCATCCAGTATTTATGTCGTCAATCAATAGCCCGATAAATTAAATCTGCTTCAGGGTGTTTTATGATACTGATGTAGTCTTTCAGTGCATCCTGACGAGCGACGAGGTGTTTACAGACTTTCGAATATTCAGGCCCCATATCTGCAACCTGCCAGGACAACCAGTTCATGATCATCAGGGTCGCAATAATTCCGGCAGCATCGGCACTGACCTCTGCTTCAAAGTAATTACCGGGAATAACCATGTTATAGCGCTGTTCACCTTCCGGTGCGATATATCCGGTTTGCGTCGTGGTGAATCTGACACAGTTCGGAGCAATGTTTCCTCCGGTGCCCTGCGGAATAATCCAGTAATTCCAGAAACCGCCATCATAATCTGAATGCTGACGTAACCAGCTGGCAATCATGTTATCAGCAGAAGGCGTAAAAAAGAGCGCAGGAATAAAATCCAGACGTTCATCACCATCTGTAACAGAGTAGCGCTGGCGTTCATCGATCTTAAATTGTTCGGCTGATTCACGAGTGGCGGTTTTGACGTTTAATGTGTGCATTCTGGTTTTCTCCTCATTGGGTTATTACATCGTTCGACTTCATCACTGAGCGGCGAAGGGCAATGAGCAGCTGACAGTAAGGAAATAAAGGGGCGCGCAGCGTTTATATACCCCTTTATTTCCTTACTGGCTGATGCTAAAAGCAGCCCTCCGCGAACTGATGAAATCGGGCGATAGTCACACCAGGAGAATGCACACATCCCGTAACGGAAAATCGGCGTAAGACGAATTACCGTTACGGGCTTCAGAGTGGGGGTAATTTATTACCGCCACGGTGAAAGCGGCGCATCCATTCGGGATGCAGCAAGCGTGAATTTGAATTTACGTCAGGATGGACGCCCGAAGGGCGGAGACGGTTTACCGGCTCCGTTCACGACAGCCGTGTCCCTTCAGGGACGACGCCCGGAAAAGAAAGGATAATATCCATATCCGCGGCAGAATAATAAAGACCATCGCCAGCAGGAGAATGAGGAATATTAACCACCTGACCAAAAGACAGGAACTTCAGACTACCACGCGCCGGAATAATGCAGGCAGCGCGTCAGCGCAGCCTGCTTATTCTGCGCCGCAGGCGCGCGGCCTTTGATGCCACGAAAGGCAGGACACTCCCCTGCCCTTCTGGATAGCTATGCAGCGTCATTTATACAGCGCAAAAATTCGCGCATGGCACTGATACGGCGCTGATCGTCCAGCCGCTTACCAAAGTTGTTGATGTAGTACACAGGCGTATACCGCACCCTGTTTAACTTCATCGTCAGCGTATTGCCCGTGACCACCTCGGCAGGAATACCCAGCAGGGAAAGCTGAATAAACGCCATATCGGCCGCAACAGAATCAATATCGATGCAGCTTCCGAACATATGTTCAGACGGGTTATAGCCCGCCTCCAGCAGATATTCCGCATACGCCACAATCATTCCCGCCGCACCGCTTGCCGGATCGCTGACGGTAACGAATCCCTCACGGCGTATCGTTTCGTCGACGTCCGGCATCAGCAGCCTCGCCAGCAGTGACTGGACGTGATACGGCGTGAAATACTGTCCGTTGCGGTCGTCGCCAAGCTCAAGCTCCATGAAGATCGCGCCGAGGAAGTCGTGGAATTTGGCCTCCAGTGCGCAGACCATCAGGCAGAAAAGCGTATGCAGGTTGCTGATATCACTCTCGCTGTACTTCGCGCAGATTTTGCGGCTCTGCTCAATATTCTCTGGCGTTCTTATCCGCGCCATATCCAGCTCGCTGGCGGCCAGCGTGATAAAGTCGCTGAACACCTCCCAGCGGCGCAGGCTGCGGGCGGTATCCCTGAACACGCTGATAAACTGGCGGCGGGCCTGGTCGATTGTCATCATCCGGTGCAGTATCGGCTGCGCATTCACGGTGGGCAATACGGGTTTAGCGGGTGTTAAGGGTGCGGCTTCTCTCGCCTGATCAAAGAAGCTGGCAAAACTGAGTTGAGACATATTTCCTCCTTAAATGCCGCCCCGTAAGGAGCGGCTCAGTTATCAGTTAAATGCCCGCTTCAGTTCGAGCGTGCGTAACACCTGCCCCCACTCACTCCCGCGCATGGCAGGAATACGAACGGCGCGCCCCTTCTTCCGGCAGTGCGCTATGTGACGGCCCAGCGCCCGCATTTCGGCGCTGATGTCGTCACGGTCGATATCACTGCGTTTAATACGCACCTGTTTTTTTACGGGTGCGTTTTCCGCCTCAAGCATCTGGACATACAGGGCGGTCGGTGTAACAATCGAAACTTCACTGAATTGCATTGGTTTGTTCCTTTTGGTGAAGGCCGGATTAATCGTTGCAAGCGGGTAAATCCGGCGGGATATGGCAGACGAAAGTCTGCCTTTTTCATTTCTGGCGCTGCACTCCCTCCTTAACGCGTGCCAGAATCTCCGCGTGGTCAAGGTTGCTGTAGTCGCGCATCCGGTAATAACGGATACCGATCCGCGCGTAGATTTCGGTCACATTGCCGCAGACCATTTCCGCCAGCATGAAGGTTTCACACTCGCCGTTCTGACTGCTGCGCCAGTTCATCGGGTACATCAGCCCCAGCGCATCATGGAAGGCGTGTACGTCGATTTCGACGGACGCGGTCAGATATGACTTTTCGCGGCTCAGCCAGTACGCGCGTTCGGCCTCACTGGTCGCATAAATACCCGCTTCAGCGCAGGATTCGGTCAGATTTAAGTGCATGGTTTATCTCCTTCTGGTTAATGGCGTTGATATTTCGCCGTGGTGGTTATTCGTCGAACGTGATGCCGGAAAAATGCGCCATCAGGTGCAGCATGTCGGCAATCTCGTCGACTTTCTGCTGAATGGCTGGCGTGGCTTTCAGGATGCGCGTGACAGCGGTTCTGAGTTCGCCCATATAGCGGTTTGCAGACTCGCCCAGCGCCGTTTTGTCCGTATTGCTCTGGTACTTCATCAGGGCTTTACTGACGTGGTTTTGCAGGGTATCAAGTTCGCTGAGCGCGCTTTTCTCCCATGCGTCAAAGCTGAACGTACTGTTCGTGTTGCTGTTGCTCATAATGTTTCTCCGGTGTGACTGGCGGCATCCCCTGCCGCCAGCCGGTTAAGTAATCAGTAATCCGCCGCCAGCTCGATCATCAGGTCAGCACATTCACCATCGGCACGTTCTTCTTCCGCAGTCGTCAGCATGTAACCCCGTTTCGCTGCCGCCCCCATAAACGCCGGACGGTCTTTCAGTGGCAGTTCTGCCAGGTAATGCATAGCCATACCCAGCAGACGGGACTCATAAATCTCGTAGTGCAGGCCACATCCCCGGTTAGCCTGTATTTCCATACGGGCCAGCACCACGTCCGCGCGAATAACATCGAACGGGTTACGGGAATGGATATTGCGCACAAAGCCATCAGTACGCAGGGACGAGGTTTTCACCCATCTTTCGGAAGATTCTTTGGTGGCGGTTTTGACGTTGACGTTCTGTGTGTTCATCCTGCTTTTCCTCCTGTCTGGTGGTTTATCCATCTCTCGGTGAGTTCCCTGGCGGCAAAGGGCAAAGGAGCAACGGCGGGGCGGCAGGAGAAGGGCGGAGACTAAAGTTTTTGCGGTCCCTCGCAAAAAGTTTTGGCGGAGTGCATTTCACCCTTCGGATGACGACACGACGGTGCTACGACAAGCCCTCCGCCCGGGGACTTAACGGGAGAGGGCTCGCCAGAGGTACGGGGAGAGGATGAACACACCCGACACGGCGGAACGACGTGGCGTCACCTGAGTGCCGGCGGCTTTATCGCCGGCATGGTGAAAGCGGCGTGACCGGAACGGTCACTGCGAGCCGGTGTTGACGTTGCGACAGTGGGATGGAAGCCCGTCAGGGCGGAGACGGTTTACCGGCTCCGTTTACGACAGCCCCGGTTCCCGTCAGGGAGGTCGCCCGCAGTCATGGCCAGTGACCCCGTCAGACAGCAGGCAAATTTGAAAAGATGATACAGACAACTGCCACCATAATTCGCAGCGTTCGTTCTTCAGAGGTGATTCACAGCAGGAAATTACAAAGCGTGAGGACCATATAAAAGAGCAGTTATACCGCAGGCATAACCGCTCTTTTTACTTTCCTGCCCTCACGCTGGCGTATAGTTTGTTACCTTCGCCTCCAGTACACCCAGCCACTGACCAGAAGCAGAACACCGCTCAGCACCGCCAATTTCATCGGGGTTATGATCTCCCCAGAATTCCAGCTTGTATCCGATACCCCAGATAAAAAACGCCAGACCTGAAGCCACAATTCCCCACTTAAGGAGAAACAAGAGCACGTTGTCCAGCATACCTGGCGGATCGCGCCAGGTGATAACCAGCGCAATCAGGGCACAGATTGCCACCCCGGCATAGTACGCCGTGCTTCCGAACATCTCCGGCGCCGCGTAATGTATGACCAGCGTAAACAGGCCATTTAACAGCGCGACCAGTATCCAGTATCTCATCTCTAAATTATCCCTTTTAAGCACCCTGCCGACCGTATTCTGGCAGGATATGATATCAGACTCAGTGAGGCGACTTTCCCCGAAAATAATCCGGTCGCACCGTCAGTTCCCGCTCAATGAGTTCATCTGCAAACAGGGGCGCGATCCTGTTAACACGACGCGCCAGATTCCGTCGCCGCGTGGCCGCCTTTCGCTCATCGCTCCAGCGCCTGATCGGCCGTTCATACAGAAAATCAACGCAGACAGCATATCCGGCTCCTGCCACCCACAGTGACATCACGGACTCAGGGGCTGGCTTCCCGGCCTCCACCACTTCTGACGCCAGTTCAGGTTCACCGGGACAGGGACCGGGACGCTTCCAGCGCAGCGAGTAACGCCACTTCATACCTGACTCCGCGCTGTCAGCTTGTTGGGTACCATCCAGCGCTCCAGCTGCCGGACAGATCCCGGACTTTCCCTTGCCAGCGCATTCGTTTCAGCCATCACCGTCCAGAAAGGCTGACTCTCCATCGTCCAGCGCTCCATTGGCTCCAGTGACGGGAAACGCTCGCTCCAGCGCCAGAACATCTCTTCCAGGTCGTACTGGCGCAGTTCAGTCCCCGACCAGCGTGCGCTCCAGCTGCTGACCGTTTCAGGCGTATGGAATGCCAGCTCAATCTCCGCCTGCCCCGCCAGCGCCTGGTACGCCTGCTCACGCTGGCACCGTTCTTTGTGACGCTGTCGGGTGTATTTTTCATCCCGCAGGGCGTCCTGACAGCGAACCCGCTCGGTCTGCTGAAAGGCCACCTCCGGAAAGAGGCGCTGACCCGCACCAACGGGAAGCGGCAGCCAGCAACGCGTCCCGCGACTTTCAATCAGCGCATCGATGGCACTGAGCCAGCTGTCCCTGCTGCCCCGCAGCTCCCGCGCCGTCAGCACCGGCGCAAAATGATGGATTTCCCTGATAGTGATGCGCGTGCTGCCCGTGAGCCGCCGGAAAAAGGCGCTGGCATACGGATACATCGTGGACACCGCGCCGCGCGACCGCCGGCGTTCAACCTCCGCGATGGCCTCCATCGCGGCGCGTCGCTCAGGGCTGAAGGGAACCAGTGACAGGTTTGCAGGTATCATGCCGCGCCCTCCGCTGCCAGAATACTGATGATGCTGGCCTGACTGTATCCGTCCGCATCGAGACGCGCCGTCAGGCTGACGGTGTGGCTGACAAGCTCCGGCTGGTAGCCGCTCAGGGTACGAATGACGGAGAACGGGCGACCGCTGGCGGGCACGAACACCACCATCCACGCCGGACTGATGGCACCAGGACTGCACACCGCAATATGGTAATTGCCGTGCGAGGGGGTAAAGCGTATCTGTACGGGGAAGAAGCCGCCGAACTCGCTGCGGTACTCGCCGTTCACATCCCAGTTTTCAGGGCAGGACAGGTCACGCATGACGGCGTGGGTCAGTTCGCGGCGGAAGTCTTCGCCGCTGTCCCGCCAGTCCTCAAACTCATCACAGGACATCGTTTTCAGTACATCGGGGGTCAGAATAGTGCGCATGGGTATCTCCTTATCGCCGCCCCGCAGGGCGGCGCTCCGTTATCAGGCGGCGTGTGCCGTGTTGGTGGTGTCGTTGTCAGGGCTGTCGGTATCTGAAGCCGCGTCGTCTGCACCGGATTCACCCGCTGACTCCGGTCCTTTGAGCCATGCCGGAACCCAGCGGGTGTGCTGCATAAAGTGCTCCGCATGCGCTGCAGCATCGCCCTTCTTCATCTTCTCCGCGTCACCCGCCGCGCCCGTCAGCCCCGCCTCTTTCAGGGAGGCGACAATCTGCGGATGTTTCAGGCTGCCGAAGTAGTTGTCCTTCGTCGGCTGCCACCAGTCGCGCAGGTGGAAGCCGATTGCCGCCTCGACCGCATCGAGGGTACTGCGCGAGGTGTGCCCCATATCGCGGGTCTGCACCCCGTCAACGGAACAGGCCGTGCAGAAGGCCATCAGCGACATCAACACCCCGCCGTCAAGGGCAAAGAAGGTGGTGAAGTCCTTCTCCCACCCTTCCGGCAGCAGGGCTTTCAGCCTTGCCCGTTCGGTCATCAGGATGTTAAACGCTGCGCCATCCTTACCGGACGGGGCGTTCTCCGTCAGGCTGCCGTGAGATACAGTGAGGCTGATACGGAACGGATGCGTCGTGGTCAGGCAGCCCGAGAAGACGCAGGTACACATGCGCCAGACCATCAGCGCCACCGCCTTTTCGGGCTGCTGCATCAGCGCCGCCTGGACTGCCAGCGTACGTTCGGAGGTCATTTTCGTGAGCAGCGGAACACTGATCCCCTCTGCGGCGTCGGGCTGGCGTGAGGTGAATGGCACCGTTACGCTGCTGGTTACGGTTTCTTCAGGCATATCCGCTTTCAGGCGCACACCGCGCTGCACGTACACCTGCCCTTCGTACAGGCTGACCATCACTCCCGCGCCTGACTTCATGTCGTCAGTCCACGCGCTGGCTTCTGCCGCCGCCTGAATGGCGAGGATGTCCGCTTCGATCGCATCTGACTCGTCGCAAACGCTGTCATATGTATCGTACTGCTCCCGCAGCGCACCAAGACGCTGCTGCTGCTCAGGGGTGTACACCGGATCGGGTTCAGCAGGCTGCACGAACTCCTTACCGTCTTCGCCGTGGTACCAGATGCGGGCTGCGCGTCCGCGACTCCATGCCCAGCCCTCCCGCTGCTGAATGTCCTGCGCGATACGCTCCAGCTTTTCCTGCACCAGACGCTCAACCAGCACGCTGTCAGCCGTACCGTCGCCCTCGTCCTGGCTGAACAGATCTTCACGGATGTAACCCCCTGCCGCCTCGTAGGCATCGCGCCCGATAAAACGAAATTTGGCGTTGTCGGTGCGCATCTCGGTTTCGGTAATAGCGCGTTTAATCAGGTGTGCGGGCGCGTTTGACCAGCTGGCCTTCACGTTTTCGAATACCTCGACCTGACGGGCAGGATCGTCCTCGAGACAGAGCGCCTGACACTGCTCAACGGTCAGTTCGTCCTGTGCAAGCTTCTCCATCAGGGAGGGGGCGAGGTTTGCCAGCTTCAGCATGCGCTGCACGTGACGGGAGCCGAAGCCGAGCGCGTCGCCAATCTGCGCGGGGGTTTTGCCCTGCCCTGCCAGCGTACGGAAACCTGCAATCTGCTCGGCGGGATGCATGGCGGCGCGCTGCTCGTTCTCGGCGACGGAGGCAAGGGCGGCAATGTCGTCGGAAACACGCTTCACCATAACGGTATGGTCAGCAGCGAGACGCCCTTCCTGCGCCAGCAGTTGCAGGGCAGTTAATCGGCGGCCACCTGCGGCCACGCCGGATTGTCCGTCCGCGAGGGTGTGAACAATAAGGTTCTGCAGCAGTCCGAGCGTCTCGATGGAGTCGGCCAGACCGCGAACGCTGTCCACGGAATAGGGGATGGAGCGCACGTTCAGCGGGGATTTAACGAGATCGGACAGCGGAACGTACTCGACCGCAGCGGCCTCAAGGGCGATCTTCAGGGCAGCCTCCTGTGCCTTCGTAATTTTTTTGCTGCTCGCTTTTTTGGGTGCTTTTGCTTTAACATCGGTTACTGACATAGTTGATACCTCACTGATTGATGATTGTCCGGCCCTGCGGAGTTACCGCTCCGGCAGGGCACCTTCTTATTTACTGCTGTTTACGAATACCGTAACGTTCGATGTAACGGTTGAGCCATTTCCCGGCATCCGCTTCAAAATTCCACGCGCGCCAGACCATTACGCCGTTCTGACGAACGACCAGACGAAAATGTGTACCCTGATCGTCCTCAATTGCCACGTTGGTGTACTGCGCCGCAACGACCTCAGCCTGTTCGCGGGTAAAGGTGTCGTCGGGTAAAACCGCCAGCGCCTCGCTCATGTTGCCCCTCCTTCTGAACCTGTTTTGCTTTTAAAAAACCATCACCCATTGAGTTGCCGGGGCCGCGGTTTTGACGTTTTGCGGGGACCTGCTGAACGCCCCCGCTGGTTGTTACCTTCACCCGTTTGAGAGCCGTTCGCCGCAGGGGCGTAAACCAGCGCGGGCGATGGCGGATGTCCGGGGCGCGGTTTACCGCGTGCCATTTACCCTGGACAGCTGACAGCGGCTGTGCTTGTCTCAGCCCCGGCGAAAGGACTCAAAAGGGTGAAAAAACCAGGCAAGGAATGAGCAGGAACCCGCCGCAACGACGGAAAGCGCGGGCGCGAAACGGCGTTGCCCCTTACAGCCCGGCGGCCGTTGATTTTCGCCGGGGTGCAGGGAGCGCAGGCCACGGCGCGACAGAGGCGGCGCATCCTGATAAGGATGCTGCAAGCCCTGGTGTTGCGTCATGGGATGGAAGCCCGAAGGGCGGAGACGGTTTACCGGCTCCGTTCACGACAGCCCGCCCGGACGCCCGCAATGAAAACGGGAACGGGCAGAAAACAGAAAACGGGAGGATAAGAATGGATTACATGCGGCTAAAATGATGGCTGACGATCATCCAGCTTGATGCCAGCCGGGAACATCAGGAGCGAAAATGCTTTTCTTTTCTGTACTGCACAACGCTATACCAGGCCGAAGCCAGGAAAGCAAAAACGGTGATCAGCATCTTAATTCGTCCCCCGGTTCCTTCCCCTTCAGCATCAAAATTATGATGATGCCGGCAACGATAATCCATGCAACGCCACTCCAGAGACGCAGTTTATCCGCCGCGACATTAATCAGGATAAAAGCAACGGCCAAGATTCCCCCCCATAGAGCCGGTACAGGCTGAAACGGAATAAACAACAGGTTAATACCGGTTAAAAGAGTCACGGCCGCAAACATCAGAGACATACGCATAAAATTTCCTCCCTGGACACACTGACTATAAGAATCACTTCTGCTGCTCATCTCCGGGTTTATTATATTCGGGCGCATTTGCGCGCGGCAGCTGCTGACTGTTCTGCCGATGAACGTCAAGCCGTTCACGAAAATACTGGCGAAGATGTTCAGGCTGTTCCCGTTCAACAAGCTCAGGCACAACAGGCTTGTTCATCCTTTCCTGCCAGGCAACGGCAGCGGCGGCTTTATCGACTGAGACCTTATCCTGATCATCTTTTGAGAAAGAGGCGATATTCCACTTCGACATATGCTTCACCGGTCTGCTTTACAGGAAGATATCCCTGATAATACGCGCTTTCCCGGGCAACAGCGACTGACAACGGAGAGGAGAGTGCGCGGCGCCGGAGGCGCGGCGAAGTTTCTCTCCGGCAGGCGCAGCCTGCCCGGTTTTTCGCGCGGGCTGACAGGCGCCCTCCGGCCCGGACGCCTGCCATCATACTTACTGGCCTTTTCCACCCTGTAAGATGAAATGACCGCCGATGTACACGGCACACTGACAGGTCATGTATTCGCAGATTTCATCCATCACCTGCGCGGTGGTCAGTTCCCGCTGACCGGCATCACGTCGGCGGGCATTAATCAGGGCTTTGTACTGTCGCAGGATCTCGCGGGTTTCCGATGCAAGTTTCATACGTTTTCTCCTTAACCGGCGGGTTTCCCCGCCGGACATTAATCAGTTGCTGAAGACATAGCCGTCATGGAACACATAACCGCTGCTGAACAGGTCACGCGCCCAGGCTTCAAAATCGAAATAGCTGCGCAACGGCTCCGGCACCTCATTTAACAGGCCGTTGTCCTCCACCATCTCCCGCGCATAGTCTTCCTCGCTTTCCGCCTCGCCGCGGTACGCATCATCAAACGCGTCATAGTCACATTCGCCGGTATACTCCGCCCAGGCGATAAAAGCGGCTTCCTTGCCCTCTTCTTCGGCGCGTTTGTAAGCGGCGATAAAATCCCAGTCAATGGAGCATTCAGAGACGAACTGCGACGGAATGCCCTCCCAGTCCTGGAACATAAACTCGGCATCCCATTCATCGGCATGCAGTGCCTGACAGGCCTCGTAAAAATCTTCCCTGCCGTTAAACTCCGTCAGATCAAACCATTTGCCGAAAATGCTGCCGCAGTTGTATTTGTGATACGTGCCCACGTAAACAGCCGGTGTGGTGGTTGTAGTGCGCATAAAAAATCCTCCATAGTCGATGTCGTCTGAGTTCCGGCTTACGCCGTGCCGACACGACAGCCGGGCGAAAAGCGGAGGATGCAAGGGCGTCACCGAAGCCGCAGCGCAGTAAAAAAGCAGGAGCTGGCTGGACGGTTTGACGGCGAAAATTGAGCCGGAAAACGACGGGAAGACGGCGGATAACGTATGAAATAAACTGCGACCGGGTGAAGGTGACGGCGTTTACGCTTCCCTTGCATCAGCCGCGGCCCGGCTATAGTAGAGGCACGGCGTTTGCCGCAGGCCGCACGGGACGTTACTCACCGCGAAGCCGGAACAACGTGAAGGAAGAGCCGTAAAAGTGGAGCCGGCGACATCCTTCGTGGTGGATTCAGGGGGCCGCCGCCCCCTGCTGTTCGCTACACTGGCCGGATTGCTGACAGGGCATTGCGGACAAGACTGATTTCTGCACGCGCTTCTGCCATGACCTCATGTAACAGGGTTAAATCCATCCACCGGCGCGGAGGCTCGCCCGGAATACGCAGCACATCGCACATCTGGCCACATGCCAGGATTTGATCAACATTGTCGCTGATAACAAAGAACTCGACGCTGCTGTAGCGTGCCCCTTTGTTCAGGATGGCATCGAGCACCACCGGCAAATTGTCATCATCGTCCAGCCAGCAGGGCATATCATTTTCCTTCACAACCAGACGGAAGTTTCGGGTCTGGCGATAAAACAGCGTTTCCCCGCGCGTGGTCAGCGCCGCCTTTATCCGGCGCGCATCCTCCCATACCTGCCGGGAGATATCCCGCACCGCGCGGGACAGGCAATCCGTTACAGCCTGAATCTCCGGCTCCGTCAGCCATTCCCCGGCCCAGGGGAACGCTATCTGTGTTCCGTCCTCCGGAAGCTGCGGCGCGTCGGCATAGCGGCTGCCGGATAAAATAATCTGCGCTGGCGTCCCGGCTATTTTTGTCATGGCACTTTGCAGCTCTGCGGGTACGTCACCGGTACAAAGCAAAGGCAGCAGATGAACAATATTTGCCGCATCCAGACGGACATAAATGCTTATCCATCCCGGTTTATTGACCGGATCACGCTGATCAACATCGGTATGGTCAGGCCATCCATAATCAGCAATCAAATCGCGCGCACGGCGCATAACAAGGGCGGTTAACGTGGTGATTTCCTGCATAATGGGTTCCTCTGAACGGGGTCAGTACACGCCGCCCGGGCGGCGTGTTGATTTCAGTTTTTCAGTAAGGCGCGAACTTTCGCCGCATCAGCCAGGCGGCGGGTAACGCTTTCCGGGACCGGATGATTGCTGTCACGGGCGGTCCATTCCCTGTGCCATAACGCCTGTTCGGCAGTGGTCAGCAGGGTTTCAAGCAGGTCAGCCGGCACACTCACCGCCGCTGCGGCCTGTTTCACCTGTTCAATCAGATCCATCACCGCACCGGCAGACACGCCCGATTCAAGCCGTTGTTCCTCCGGAATGGCGTCCATACGCGCCAGTACCACCCTTGTGTCCTGCTCCGAAACAGCATATTCCATTCCGTCGGCCAGCGCTTCGATATCCGCCGGGGACCAGACAATGAGGTTCAGCGGGGTTTCTGCGGGATACTGTTCACGCAACAACTGGCAGAGGGTTTCACAGGTTCCGTACATATTTTTCTCCTCTGTCCTTAAAGCAGGCATCCAACTCAAGAATTTCGTTGTATGCCGCCATAAACAGGGCATTGATGCGAAAAAGGGTCTGACGGGTCAGGCGTTCGGCCAGCACATCGGAGTCAAAGCGATAGCGGTGCTCCATCCCGTTCAGCGTCGCCCGCAGGTCACACATGCTGTTGGCGATTTCCGCCACTTCTGCGCGGAGTTTTTCGTGTCCGGCATAGTTCATTACGCGGCCTCCGGGAACTCGTCGTTAGCGGCCGGGTACTGCATGGCGCGCCGGACGGCGGCCAGACGTTGCTGTCCGGCCCGGTGATACTGCTCCAGCAGTTCAATACCGATGTAACGACGGCCAGCCTGGAGGGCGGCCACACAGGTGGAGCCACTTCCGGCAAAGGGGTCGAGCACAATTGCGCCGGGATGTGTGAAAGACTCAATCAGCGGTTGCAGGCTGGTTACGGGTTTTTCTGTCGGGTGGTGCCGGTTGCCTGAATATTTCCACGCAATCACGTCATTCAACGGGTTTTGCGGCAGGGACGGACGACCTTTTGCAAGGATGTAGGCGCATTCGTGGCGGTAGCCCACATATGCGGCCTTCGATGTGTAGGTTTTAGGGAAAACCAGATGACCAACAACGCTGAACCCGGCCTGTTTCCACGCAGCCATAAAGCGATCGACGCGGTTCCAGCCGTAGAAGCTCACCATCAGCGCGTCTTTTTTCAGCACGCGATACATCTCATGGCTGGCGGGTTGCAGCCATTCATCGGTTTTATCGCCGGCGATGGTACGCCCCTGACGGTCACGAAAACCGACGAGATATGGCGGGTCGGTCAGAATGAAATCGACAGCATTATCCGGAAAGCCGGACACGATATGGACGCAATTACCCTGGATAAATCGGGACATGGTAGTTCTCCTTTCTCAAATGCGGCGCCAGTTACGCCGTGCCGATACGACAGCCGGGCGAAAAGCGGAGAATGCAGGGGCGGTGCCGCAAGCCGCAGCGCAGTGAAAAAGCAGACGCTGGCTGGACGGTTTGACGGCGAAAATTGAGACGGAAAACGACGGGAAGACGGCGGATAATGCCTTTGAAATAAACTGCGACCGGGTGAGGACACCGGCAGAGCGAACCCTTGCATTCGAAGCGGCCCGGCTACAGTAGCGGCACGGCGGCCACACGATGGCAGGAACCTGAAAAACGGCCTATGTTCTGAACTGAAGAAAACACAGATTTCGCATGCGAAATCTACACCGGAGAAACGATAATGTGCGGTCGGTTTACGCAGTACAACTCCCGCGAGGAGTACCTGGCCTTTCTCGGAGAAGAAGCAGAACGGGACATCCCGTATGATCCGGAGCCCGTCGGCCGCTACAACGTTGCGCCCGGAACCCGGGTATTACTGCTGAGTGAACGCCGCTCGCAGCTGCATCTTGATCCTGTTCACTGGGGTTATGCGCCGGAGTGGTGGAACAAGCCCGCTCTAATCAACGCCAGAAGTGAAACTGCGGCTGGCAGCCGGATGTTCAGGCCACTCTGGGAGCACGGACGGGCCATTATTTTTGCTGACGGCTGGTTTGAGTGGAAACAGCAAAACGGCGTGAAACAGCCGTTTTTCATTTACCGCAAGGACGGAAATCCACTCCTGCTCGCTGCCATCGGGAAACCACCTTTTGAGAATGGTAATGACCTGGAAGGATTCCTGATCGTCACGGCAGCTGCGGATGAGGGACTGCTGGATATTCACGATCGGCGACCGTTCGTGTACTCACCGGATGCCGCACGTAAATGGCTCAGTGAAAACACAACCGGTAAAGAGGCGGAAGACATTGCCCGTGAGGGCAGTCTTTCCGCCGAAGATTTCACATGGCACCCCGTCAGCCGGGCTGTTGGCAATCCCGGGAACCAGGGCAGGGAACTTATAGAGCCACTGGCTTAGCAGACGGTGAGATACCCGGCATCCACTCACAGGGTTATGCACCGTTTCTGTGGATAACCCAGAGCCTGTTTTATCCGGCAGAACAATAACCTGGCAGGAGCCGGTAAAATTCTCCTTGCAGGACGGGAAATATCTTAAATAATACTGTATATAAAAACAGGCATTTTAAGAGGTATGCCATGATCCTTTTTGTCACTCCCGCATCTGAACCAGCACTGTCCACCGCACCACTTTTCACAGAGCGCTGTCCGGCAGGTTTTCCGTCACCGGCCGCGGACTATACCGAAGACGAACTGGATCTGAATGCCTATTGTATCCGTCGCCCCAGCGCGACCTACTTTGTCCGGGCCATTGGCGACTCGATGAAAGATATGGGCCTGCACTCCGGCGATTTAATGGTTGTCGACAAAGCCGAAAAACCCATACAGGGGGATATTGTCATCGCAGAAACAGATGGCGAGTTCACCGTTAAACGCCTGCAGCTTAAACCCCGAATCGCCCTGCTGCCGATGAATCCCGCCTACCCCACCCTCTACCCGGAGGAACTGCAGATATTCGGCGTGGTGATGGCATTCATACATAAGACGCGGGGTACTAACTGATGTTTGCGCTCGCTGATGTGAATTCGTTCTATGCGAGCTGCGAGAAAGTTTTTCGTCCCGACCTGCGGAACAAACCTGTTGTTGTTCTTAGCAACAACGACGGCTGTGTAATAGCGCGAAGTGCCGATTATGTGGAATTGCAAGTAACACTGTGATGCAGATGAAGCGAACTTCATCTGACTATAATATTGATATCGTTTTCCGCAACAATCAGCATCACAGCAGGTAAACCTTCCACACTCATTTTTTGATGTAACTTTTTGATTAAATTATCATCTTCATTACTGGCTTTCGCTGAAAATCCTTGAGGATGGGAGTGCCATTCACCAACATAATCGACAACACGAGCGGTCAGCTGCTGAACCCGTTCTAATGCTTCCTTTTGTCCCTCTTCTCCTCGGACAAAGAAGGCTGGTGAGGATTTACTGTCGATAGGTTCTGGGAGCACATCAACCAGAATAATAGTCTTGTTCTTAAAATCAGTTATGCCCACAATAGCGCCCCCGGTTTCATTCGGTAGGGCCTGTAAACGGGTGTGTCTCAGTTTTTGTTCTAAGCCTTGATCGTATCTAACAATCCATTCGCCAGCAATTACAGATACCACAGGGTAAAGCTCAATTTCATGAGCGCTCACTGCACCTGAATTTTCATCAGACACCCAGATACATAATCGAGCATCATCCTTAAGGACGGTCTGCCGTAGTTGGCGCGACAGGATACCAGCATGAACGTGAATACATTCGTTAGACATACGTACAGAAATATCCCGACATCCACCACCGACCCAACGATCACCATAATTGTGCTGTAGGTGAGTGTTTCCCCACTCGCTGCTCAAAATTGCCCGGTAGTATTGCCCCTCAATTGCATCAATTCGGCACTGTCTGTCTGTATCCTCTATTAACATCACGCTGGCCTTGCCTGATGGTGTCAGAAACAGACTAACTGTTCTGGGTATATCATCTTTTAACGCTAGGGTCCTAGGCACCTCAAAGGTGGTACTGACATCCACAACTAAGTGAGCCTCATTCACAGCTCTGGCAATATCATGATCGTCATCAAGAATACTTTTATTGATCGCTCCGGGGAGAGGTTCATGTGGATAAATACTACCTGCGAGGTGCCGAAGAATATCAGTTTTAGGGTATCCAATATGATCATCAACCCCAATATGGCGGGGCAGATTATGTGGAAGGAGTTTGTCAGGATCGATAAATGTCCAGTGTCCCCAGCCGACTCGTATCCAGATATCAGCTAATGTGCCGCCAAGAGCCCCAACGCCAGCCAGAACACCATAGAAAGATGCATTATCAGAATCAACAGCAGAAATGTCTCTTGCTCGTGCAGCATTCATAGCCGAACGTATTTCGACAGGTAACAGTGGTAATTGTTGCCATTGTGTACCTCTTACGCCACCAAGTAGTCGGAAACGGTGCTGTATTCCCCGCTCATTCCTAGGGGCAAGTATGTCTAATACGCTGGCAAGTTCGTAGAGTGAGCGTTCCACGATATAGCCCATAACATCAGTACGTTCTGTTTTACCATCCCTTAAACGAGGAACCCATAGCAGAATTAGCAAACCTTCCTTTTCACCAGAGCTAGGGCGAAGACCTGTATCAGGTATAGCATCATAAACAGCATCAGCGAGTGGCTGGAGAAGTTCACTTCCCCAGGATTGAAGCTGCTCTTCCAGTTTTTTCAGATTGTCAGGATATGAAGCAACTAATGAGGCTTCAACTGGTGGGACGGCAATGGTTAATAAGCGAAATGGTCTGATGCCCTGATTAGAATGTTCAGGTACAGCCCTTAAAATTATCGGCTTACCATTGCTGACCATCTGGAGGCTGAGTTTATGAGCTGCGGCATGATTATAATCAAGATAATTCGGGTGATGCTGCCAACTTACTGATTTAGTGTATGATGGTGTTTTTGAGGTGCTCCAGTGGCTTCTGTTTCTATCAGCTGTCCCTCCTGTTCAGCTACTGACGGGGTGGTGCGTAACGGCAAAAGCACTGCCGGACATCAGCGCTATCTCTGCTCTCACTGCCGTAAAACATGGCAACTGCAGTTCACTTACACCGCTTCTCAACCCGGTACGCACCAGAAAATCATTGATATGGCCATGAATGGCGTTGGATGCCGGGCAACCGCCCGCATTATGGGCGTTGGCCTCAACACGATTTTACGTCACTTAAAAAACTCAGGCCGCAGTCGGTAACCTCGCGCATACAGCCGGGCAGTGACGTCATCGTCTGCGCGGAAATGGACGAACAGTGGGGCTACGTCGGGGCTAAATCGCGCCAGCGCTGGCTGTTTTACGCGTATGACAGGCTCCGGAAGACGGTTGTTGCGCACGTATTCGGTGAACGCACTATGGCGACGCTGGGGCGTCTTATGAGCCTGCTGTCACCCTTTGACGTGGTGATATGGATGACGGATGGCTGGCCGCTGTATGAATCCCGCCTGAAGGGAAAGCTGCACGTAATCAGCAAGCGATATACGCAGCGAATTGAGCGGCATAACCTGAATCTGAGGCAGCACCTGGCACGGCTGGGACGGAAGTCGCTGTCGTTCTCAAAATCGGTGGAGCTGCATGACAAAGTCATCGGGCATTATCTGAACATAAAACACTATCAATAAGTTGGAGTCATTACCTATATTTCGTTCTTTTTCCCAGCAATCAATGTATTCCCCTACGATTGGATCAACAGGTTTGGTGAAGGCCGTGCTGGTTTTGTTCACGGGGACATCCAGCAAACATATCCGAGAGCCGCCCTGATGTTCATCATTTTGCCAGCGTATACAGCCTGTTCGCATCCGCAAAATTTCATCACGACGCAACCCACCAAACAGCCAGAGAACACATAATGCACGAACCATAGAAAATGGGTAGCGATAGTAAAGTTGTTCACCATAATGCAGATCCTGCTCCTGCAGGTTCAACCCTGCCCAGACAAGTTTACTCCATATATCATCAGCAACGACTCTTGGTGCAGGGCCAATACTGGCCCGGATAGCGCGGGGTAAACGGAACGTTCTGACAGGATTAAATCGGACGATAATAAGCCCCCATTCCTGAAGGTCTCGAAAAAAAACTCTGATAGCCTGTAAAATCCCCGCCCGTGCAGAGGCTGTCATTAACTGGCCTATTCGATTCTGATACATATGGCGCGGTTCAGACCACTGGCCTATTTTCATTTGACACACTGCAGCTACGTATTCAAGTGCGATGTCCCGGCTCCAGTCTGCAGGAGAATGTATATCAGGGTGAGTGGCTTTCAGCCAGCGCCCACACTGCAGGATGCGGTACCATGTACTGAGTTCAGATGATGGTGCTTTAATAGCGGTTTTACGCCAGCGTTCACACCATCGCAACCATTCTTCCGGAACGTTACTGGTTGCACGATATTCCCCGTGAGGCCGTCTGCGCTCAAGAATACGATGGTCAATGCCCGCTGGGAACAGCCCCATCGCAGCAAATATCCTTGACAAGGTGGCCGCAGAGCGACGCATATAAACAGGCCCGTAAGTTATTACTCGCTTAAGTGTTTCCAGTTCCAATTTTTCAGGATCAACCTGCCGCTGACAAAGCATAGACAGCAGTAGCGCATTACGAATGTTATTGTCAGCAGCGACAAAGCCGAGGCGCTGCATGTTCTCCTGAAGCTTGTTTACCGCCGCCTCTGTCGCCGGGCGGCCAAAAACTTTGACAGAAAGCCGATAATGATAAAAGCAGCCAGCCGCCTCAAGTCGATTAAATCCGCACAGTAACCAAGCAATCGCGAGGACATACTGTCGACAATTACCACAGCTGCCATATTTTTTGCGAAATACCTCTTCACTGCTGCACAGCACTTCGAGCCAGTCGTCCTGGGTCCATGACCAGTAGTTTTTTTCCAGCCGGTGCATTTCCAGAATGATGTCATGAATTGCAGAATTGGTTGTTGTGGATGCGGCATTCATCCACTTTAATGCTGCTCTGAGTGGAATTATCAGGCGAGAAAGCCTTTGTCTTACACAGTTCGACCAGTTTTGTTTATGACGTCCAACAACATACTGAGCCAGCTTTATCAAAGTATCTCGTTCAATCGGCTGTAATTCGGGAGAACAATCCCAGTCAGGATCAGGTTGCCATACTTCGTAGTCAAAAGGGGCTGGCGCATCATATTCAGTTTTCATTGCCATCCGTATTGTCCCCCTTTAAATGGTGTAACCGATGTTCATGTATCGACGCCATACCTGCGTTAAATTTTTCCGTAAGATCACGCGCACTAAGATGGATATAAAGTAACGTTGACTGGATACTCTGATGGCCGGCAAACGTAGCGATCTCATGAATATCCCAGTCAGCTCTGGCGAGATCGGTCAGACATAGATGTCTGAAGGTATGCGTACTCAATTGGGGTAGCCCCGCCTGCATTGCCAACGACCTTACGATCTTGGACCAGGTCCACCGGGTTATTGGCGCAGTTCTGTTGCGACAGGAATAAGAAAGAAACAGTGGGCCACGGGAAGTATTTAATTGTCGCCGTTCTGCTAACCAGAGGAAATATAACTCTCCGGTTACGACAGAATAGGGCACAACCCGACCTCGCTTAGTTTTTGTCGTTTCAGCCCGAACTGTTAGCAAGCGACGAGAAGGGTCAATATCGCCGGTAGCAACGGAGCACAACTCTTCCCGGCGCAGGGCACAGTCGTACGCAAGAGATAGCATAAAACGATTACGTATTGTGGTCTGGCGGGCTGCGATAAGTAAGTTTTCCCAGTCACGGTCACTCGGTATCCATGGCAGGCGTCGCTGTGCCTGAATGAGCCCCCTGCGCCCACCTCCGCCAGGATGCCAGCTGCCTCTCATAACGGGGTTCAGTACTATTAATCCTTCTTCTCGCAGGTAGTCACAATATAATCGAACGATAGTGAGTCGATGACGAAGGCTGGCAGCCGCCAGATTGCGGGAGATATTAAGATGCCGAACATACAAAGCCAGGATCTCCCGGCTGGCTTCTGTAGGGCTCACATCATTCTGGCGACAAAAACGCAGCCAATCATCGATCCCACGGGCATAAGCTTCAACCGTATTTGGCGCCTTCAGCAAACTTTCCTGTAAGCATAACCAGCGAAAAGCTGTAGGCTCAGCCATCATGTAAGGTAAAGATGCCAGCAACGATGCACGCATACACTTTCCTTCCGAGTCAGAAAGCACAACCTAAGGATAGTCAATTCCAAATAACATATAAGCCAAACGGCTGGGTATAAAGATGGGAACCCCCTGGTTCCAGCTCAAAGAGGCGCAGTTTCCTGAAAAACTGTACGTTTTTTCCAGCAACTACGAGCTCTACGCGAGCCTGAGTAACCGTGTGGTCGCCCTGCTGGAAGAGCTGTCGCCCCGCGTCGAACAATACTCAATTGACGAATGTTTCCTGGATGCCCGAGGAATTGGCCACTGTATGGATCTGGAGGATTTTGGCAGGCAGCTGCGTGGGCATGTTCTCAGTGGAACCGGACTGACGATCGGTGTCGGCTTCGGCGCCACAAAAACACTGGCCAAATCGGCGCAGTGGGCGTCAAAGGAATGGCCACAATTCAGTGGGGTGCTGGCGCTGTCGCCCGAAAATCCACGCAGAACGGCAAAATTACTCAGCCTGCAGCCGGTGGAAGAAATCTGGGGCGTGGGGAACCGGATAGCGAAAAAGCTGCACGTTATGGGGATCACCACTGCCCTGCAGCTGTCGCTGACGAACCCCACATTTATCCGGAAAAACTTCAACGTAGTGCTGGAGCGCACGGTACGTGAGCTGAACGGCGAGAGCTGCATTTCGCTGGAGGAAGCGCCGCCGCCGAAACAGCAGATTGTCTGCAGTCGCAGCTTCGGGCAGCGGATCACCACCTACGAAGAAATGCGCCAGGCCGTCTGCCAGTATGCCGAGCGCGCGGCGGAAAAGTTGCGCGGTGAGCGACAGTACTGCCGGCATATCAGCACCTTCATCAAGACGTCCCCTTTTGCGGTTAATGAGCCGTATTACGGTAACGTGGCCACGGAAAAACTGAACACCCCTACCCGTGACACCCGGGACATTATCGCGGCAGCGGTCAGGTCTCTGGACAGGATCTGGCTCGATGGCCACCGCTACGCAAAAGCGGGGATAATGCTCAATGATTTCAGTCCGAACGGCGTCGCGCAGCTGAATCTGTTCGATGACGTGCAGCCACGGCCGCACAGCGATGCGCTGATGAAGGTGCTCGACGGCATTAATCATTCCGGACTCGGGAAAGTCTGGTTTGCCGGACGGGGTATTGCGCCGGACTGGCAGATGAAACGGGAGATGCTGTCACCGGCATATACCACCCGCTGGAAGGAGCTGCCGGTTGCCCGTTTCTGACCGTCGAAATGACAGACGGGACTTGCTGCAAGAGCTTACTTTACCGATCATACAGATGACTTGTCTCAGGGGGGAACCATGACAAATATCATTCTGTGTGATGTGACTGCCAGCATCAGCGAACTTAAAAACGATCCGGTGGCCACCGCCAGTGCCGGCGGCGGCTACCCGGTCGCGATTATTGACCGCAACCGCCCTGTTTTTTATTGTGTGCCCGCGGCTCTGTATGAACAAATGCTCGATGCGCTGGACGAAAAAGACCTGGTGCAATTGATCACAGAACGTCAAAACCAGCCGCTGCGTGAAGTGGATCTCAATCAGTATCTGTGATGTGCTCCGGTGCGAGGAGCAAGGAATGTATTAAATCAATGTTAAGGAACAATATGGGTAGCAAAATCGCAGGTGTGGTTTTCTTATTCTTCACTATCTGGGGAATGGCTTCAGTGATTGAATTGCAGTACTGGCGTAACGCTGATACCTATCCTGTCTGGCTGACAAAACATCTCCGGATCTCTCCCGAAAATAACGAAAAGAGCCTGATAAGGATAGGAATGGAAACCTTTGACAAGGTATGTGGTGATAACAGGGGCCTCCTTGCCGTCACCCAAAAACAAAACGGTATGTTTATGCGCTGTGATGATTCCCCCGGATTTTTTTCATGGTTCAGCGGCGTTTACAAAGTCAGTTAATCAGATAACGTGTTGGACTTTCAATATGTTACCCACACGGTTATCCCCCGTTACTGTGGATAATCAATATATTGTGTCTCAGACAGCTGCTTTTTCTACCATATGTTGTGTCCCTGATATCCCCTCGGACGGCGTGACAAACGACATCACACTGGAGACGCTGATGACGGGACCATGTTCATCCAGGGTCGTAAGAACGGCCGGGACTGGTTACCGGCCGGACGAAGGACCGGCCAACGCGCAGCGGCGGCAGCTGGTTTTAAAAATGCTGGCGGAAATTTAAAATTAAGCCGCACACCCCGCGAAATTTTGCAAATTTCACTCAACATGCTTCGTTCAGATCCCAACAGAGCTTTCACCATCACCTGTAATAGCCGCCCTGCTGCGTGATTACTCCGCTCAACAGGTTGCTGGCGACAAGCCAATACCTGTTCGTGACAGGCATTGCTTAACCGTTGTCCCAAACTAATAATGTGCCGACGATGCAGGTGGGACCGTGGTCCCAGGCCGATAAGCTGACCGGCGATGCAGGTGGGACCGTGGTCCCAGGCAGGTAAGCTGACCGATGACGCAGGTGGGACCGTGGTCCCAGTCAGATAACCTGACCGACGACGCAGGTGGGACCGTGGTCCCAGACAGATAACCTGACCGATGACGCAGGTGAGACCGTGGTCCCAGGCAGATAACCTGACAGACGATGCAGGTGGGACCGTGGTCCCAGACAGATAAGCTGACCGATGACGCAGGTGGGACCGTGGTCCCAGGCAGATAAGCTGACCGACGATGCAGGTGGGACCGTGGTCCCAGGGAGATAACCTGACCGACGACGCAGGTGGGACCGTGGTCCCAGTCAGATAACCTGACCGATGACGCAGGTGGGACCGTGGTCCCAGACAGATTACCTGACCGGCGATGCAGGTGGGACCGTGGTCCCAGGCAGATAAGCTGACAGATGACGCAGGTGGGACCGTGGTCCCAGGCAGATAAGCTGACCGACGATGCAGGTGGGACCGTGGTCCCAGGGAGATAACCTGACCGGCGATGCAGGTGGGACCGTGGTCCAAGGCAGATAAGCTGACAGATGACGCAGGTGGGACCGTGGTCCCAGAGAGAATATTCAGGCCAGTTATGTTTTCTGGCCTGTGAGAAAGGAAATGAAGTAAAGGGAGATCACCGTAGAATAATGCGTGTCCGCATCAGACTCCTGGTTTCTCAAGCTCCTTAAGAATGGCTTCTATTTTCTCTATACACTCCGCAGGAATGCGGGACTTATCCAGGTTAAGCACCATTTTATCGCCCTTATACAATGCTGTTGCCCCTGGAGCAAACTGATGACGTGAGCTCAGATTAACTCTTGATGCGGGAGATTGTTTCAGTACGGATGTTAAAAGACTAATGACCTCTTCAGCTTCAAAGATTAGTCCCGCTTTCTTCTGATCGTGGAGAGTCTCAGCCTGCTGCTTCAGTAATTCTTCTTTATCTGCAAAAGCCTTCTGAAGGGCTTCACCTGACCGGGCAGACAGTTCTCCAGGATGTGCAAACAGGGCAACAACGGATTTAGGCAGTTTGGCCGTATTAATACAGCGGGTAATGATCTTACGAGAAATGTTTTCCGCATCGGCAAGCGCAGAAATATTTCCTGCAAACTCATTCTGCAGCCGGCTTGTATAACGCAGGCCACGTTCATAAGCACTCGTCGGCCGATAATCGTTACCCAGTCGGGACAATGCAGCCATCTGCTCATCGTCCAGTTCACCAACCAGAACGCGATAATCACTTTCCGTCAGGATTGCGGCTTTACGGCGACGGCTGCCGTCTGCAATTTCTATGACATCAGAAACCCGGCGGCCGAAAGCTGGAGTCTGCTGACCGGTCAGTAAAAATGAAGGAATGAGATCATCCAGAGCATCTTCGGTAAGTAGTTCCTGATCGCGCTCATTGCCTGACCATACGCGTGAAGCGCTCTCAACAGAGTCTCCCCGGAGCACCTCAAGGGTAAATTTTACTTCCCGTCCACTTACCGGAAGAGAGATTGCATTACCGCGGGCCATAGCACCCACGCGCGCAATTAATGAATCCACCATCGGCGCGGCCGGCGCCGGTGATGAAGTATCTTCAGTCGATTGAGTATGTGTGGTATGTCTTGGAATGACAGGAGCACGCTTCATTATCTAATCTCCCAGCGTGGTTTAATCAGACGATCAAAAATCTCATTGCAAACAGGCTCCCAGATAGAGAGGGCATTACGCCAGGCACCGGTTGAAGAACGTTGATCAATAGCCTGTTCAAAAACGGTTCTCATACGGATCTGACCTTTGCCGACTTCATCCGTTTCGCGCACAACATTTTTAAGGACCATGCTTCCCCAGGCATCCCGAATTTGTTCTTCCATCCACGGGGACTGCGAGCCATTATTATTACTGTATTTGGTAAGCAGAATACGGACATCTGGCTCGAAGCCTTTAAGATCCACGTTCTTAAGCAGGTCACGAAGCATATCGAAAAACTGCAGTGCGGAGGTGTAGTCGAACAGCTCTGCCGGAGTAGGGACAATCAGAACATCAGCAGCGCATACAACATTTATCGTACCGATACCAAGGTTGGGTGCGCTGTCGATAACTATCACGTCATAATCATGAGCGACAGTTTCAATGGCCAGACGGAGCATCAGGTGCGGGTCAGCAGGTAATTTGCCTTCGTCAAATTTCCCCATCAGCTCGGTTTCAATGCGGTGCAGTGCCAGACAGGACGGGATGATATCAAGGCCAGGCCAGCAGGTGGGCTTTATAGCGTAGCTGGCGTCATCCTTTTCCCCAAGATAAAAGGGCAGGAGAGTGTCCTCAGCATGAATATGAAGATCGGGCACCCATCCGTGATACATAGAAGCAGTTCCCTGTGGGTCATTGCCTTCAACAAGCAGAACACGGAGTCCTTTCAGAGCAAGATCCTGAGCCAGGTGAACGGATACTGAGGTTTTGTAAACACCACCTTTGTGAGCTGCAACGCCAATCACCGGCGGAAACGCATCTTCAGCACGGCGCAGTCGTGTACCAAATACATCCCGCATGTGATTGATTTGTTCGATGGTATAACCAACGCGTTGCTCAACTCTCCCACGGGTTTCCATATCAGGGTGCGGCAGCCGGCCAGCTTTCTCGGCATCCCTGATAGCCTGAGATGACACGCCAACTAAATCTGCCGCTTCACCAATCCTCCAGCGCCGGGTTATTTTCCGGGCTTCCGGACTGTCATCATTAAACTGTGCAATGGCGATTGCTTTCGTCATTTCATGACCAGCACTTATGCACTGGTTGAGTGTATCCATGAGTCCCATACTGAACATCCTTTAATCATCACTTTGCATTATTTTATTAAATCTTGGAATTTATTGCAAAGCAACAATAAAATCGCAAAGTGCACGAAAAAGTGCAAAGTGAACCACATTGGGTAATGAAAGAACGCAGGGGATTACAAAAGAGTACATACCGCAGTCAATATTAATCACTGCCGCTCGCCGCAGTAAGCGATCTCACACAGTGAGAAAGCGGCGAGGAAGCGGAAAATCACAGAATTCACAGATTGCACGTACGTCGGGTTGCTAAAGATGGCTCGGGATCAGCCAGTTATAATGAAATTGACTGCGGTATGTAATATATTGACTATGGTATGATGCTTACCGCATCTGTGTCGAGGAAGAGGAAAGACGACTCAGCATACCGCAGTCAATGTTTCATTGTTGTACCTGTAGATCTCAATCTTCCAGAGCGTATTCAGGAAAATAAGGCCAGGGTTCTGGATATCTGGTGTGGCGCTTCCGGGCTTGTATCTGGGTTATTCATGGTCTCGATCCAATAATTGATCCCAAGGAGATCATAATGAGATCCAAAAGAGATCCCCGGATCGCTCCAGCATGCGCTGTAACTGGCTTTAACGTCTGTCTGGATCGACTGTGGAATGTAAAATGTTGACTGTTATATGCATAATCTAATACTGTGATATGCAACGGTATTTACTGAGGTATGTATATCCGTTGACTGCGATACGTATTACTACATCCTTTTGTGGATAACCGTTGAGGATCAAGATGACGAGCGAAAATAACAGCTTACTTCTGAACCTTCAGGAGGTTGATAAGACAACCGGTGAAGTTGTTAAGCTGGATGTCAACAGCACCAGTACCGTGCAGCCAGTAGCGCTCATGAGACTCGGTCTCTTCGTCCCAACTCTGAAATCAACAGGGAAGAGCAAGGCGAACCGGAAAAACGTTACAGACGCGACTGAGGAGCTTGTACAGCTGTCCATTGCCAAAAGCGAAGGATACACTGACGTTAAGATCACCGGTTCGCGTCTTGATATGGACACGGATTTTAAAGTCTGGCTGGGGATAATTCGCTCCATGTCGGAGTATGGGGTAAAAAGTGACACCCTGGAACTGTCGTTCGTCGAATTCGTTAAGATGTGCGGATTTGACTCCCGTCGTTCAAACAAAAAAATGCGCGATCGCATCAGTAATTCCCTGTTTAAACTCGCCTCGGTTACGCTGAAGTTCCAGAGCGAGACCAAAGGATGGACCACACATCTGGTGCAGTCAGCCTATTATGACATCAACGAGGATATCGTTGAGATCAAGGCTGAACCTAAGCTGTTTGAGCTTTACCACATGGACAGAAGGGTACTGCTGCGGCTGAAAGCCATTGACGCCCTGCAGCGCAAGGAATCAGCCCAGGCGCTTTATACCTACATCGAAAGTCTTCCCCAGAATCCTGCACCTATTTCCATGAAACGGATGCGTGACCGGCTGAATCTCACCTCAAATGTCTATACGCAGAACCACACGGTACGTAAGGCGATGGAGCAGCTGCGGGATATTGGTTATCTGGATTACACTGAGTTTAAACGTGGCCGAGCCACCTATTTCAGCGTGCATTATCGCAACCCCAAACTCATCAGTGGTCCTGTGAAGGTTCCGCGCAAAGAGGAAGAAGAGAAGGCGCCAGAGCAAAATTATGACGAAGTCATTAAGGCGCTGAAGGCTGCTGGCATCGATCCCCTTAAACTGGCCGAAGCTCTCTCAGCGATGAAGCCAGAAAATTGACTGCGATATGCATAACATGACTGCCGGATGCCGCTAAGGACATTCCATTGACTGTGATATGCATCACGCATACCGCAGTCAATATGTGTTCTCCATCATGTCTGCCATGATCGAACAATATTGACTGTCATATGTGATTTCAGGCCGTGATACGCAGATATTGACTACGGTATGCGGGTTTAACGGCGATATTCCCAGGTCTGTGCACTGCTCCACACGTGTTAACATGCCACAGTCAATTTTTCAGTAAAGCTCTATACCCCTTACGAAAATCTCAATCGGATGCTGAGACGGTCATGTTACCTGACGGTATCCGTTCCCCTGTGTATTGCAGGTTTAGCCCGGCAGGATGAGACTGCAGCTGTCTGTATAACCCGGCGCCAGCTTCACACTGCTAAATGCGAACAGGAGACCGATGGCAGAAGGGAGTGAGCCACAGGGGTGAATGACTTTCGCAATTAACGGGATGATTCACTGAGCTTTCAGGAAACAATACACTGTGGGATGTACGGCCTGTGTCCTGTCTTGTCTGCGGTATGTCGATGCCTGCAGGCTTGCAGGTCACCGTGCAAGACCACGGCTGTTCAGTCATCCGAATGATGTCCTGGTGTGCTGGAGCAGGGAGGGGCACTGAATGCGCTCTGCTCCTGTATTTCGTATTAGCGGAATACAGGACGTCATGCCAGGGCCGTCAATCTCAGCCGGCCGGGGGCAGGGAGCGAAGGATCTCCGCGGCATCTCGCCCATCACCGGTAAAGGGAACGGCCAGGGTGGCAGCCATGTCCAGCGCAAATACCCGGGTATAGACTTCCATCGAGCGCGGATCCTTATGCCCGGCCAGTGCCTGGATGACCTTCCTGGGCTGCCGGTGATAAAGCATGTGCATAATATAGCTGTGACGGAAAGTATGCGGCGTCACGGGGATCGAAAAATGCACGCCGTCAGCTTCAGCCCGCTTCACCGCCTGTTTCAGCCAGTTGCGCATTGTCTCATCCGTGACCGGCCATAACGGCTCACGCCGGCGGGGGCGGGTGGTGACCATCCAGCTTTCCATCTGACGCACAAAACTGGCATCCGTCAGCGGTACCAGACGCACTTCATCTTTTGGCGGCCGGCCACGACGTGCCCGCACTTTTTCCGACAGCACCCGAACAAAAGGGCGCAGACCATCCAGGTCGAACGATTCCGGGGTGAGCGTCCGGGCTTCACCGATACGGATCCCGGTATTCCACATGGTGGCGAACAACATGTGGTGACGCTGGTCAGGCATATACCAGAGGAGGGCGCTCACTTCCGGCGCCAGGAGGTAAGCCGGCGTGGCACCTGTTGAGGTGGCCATCCGCCGGAGTGCCACCGCGGTCGCAAAATCAACGCCCGGGGCGATCGGCAGCAGGGAGACGCGTTCTGGTGAATTCTGCAAGGGAATGATGCTGTTCATGAGTTATTTTTCACGTAGCGCACGCACTGTTTATGGATACAGGTATTTTGCACCTGACGGGCCGATCCTGCCATGACAATAAATCGCAGCGCGCGGATCCTTTTGTTGTCTTATCCCGCATTATTGCGGGTAAAACCAAATACGTAAAGGATCCTTTTTCTGCTCAGATCCTCCATGAAGCCAGTAATGACGCGGGTTGATGGCTGTTTTACGGTTTTTGGGAGAATTGGAGTAATGCCAGGATGTACATGTTAGGCAGGAAAAAGAAGAGAAGAGAGCGCTACGCGATTTCCGGCCTGGTACACCCGGCTTTGTTGAATAAATCAGATTTCGGGTAAGTCTCCCCCGTAGCGGGTTGTGTTTTCAGGCAATACGCACGCTTTC
>NZ_PUQF01000026.1:0-62267 GCF_003331015.1 Enterobacter sp. GER_MD16_1505_Eko_090
CCGGATAGATTCAAGCAAGCCAACTTGTCGTCAAAATCGGTGTTGCAAAAACGGGAGTGACCATAGATTCCGTTTTCCAAACGGCCCTCTATAGTCGCTCGCAGGAACCCGGCGTCGCGTAGTTCCTCTCTTTTCTGCTATCCTGCCCCCGCAATTAAGGGGGCAGCATGCTTAACATCGTTTTATTCGAACCAGAAATTCCGCCGAATACCGGCAATATTATCCGCCTGTGTGCCAACACCGGTTTTCGTCTGCACATTATTGAGCCGATGGGCTTTACGTGGGACGACAAACGCCTGCGTCGCGCAGGGCTGGATTATCATGAATTTACCGCCGTTATTCGCCACCACGATTACGCCGCGTTTCTGGAAGCAGAGCAGCCGCAGCGCATGTTCGCCCTGACCACCAAAGGCACGCCAGCGCACAGCGCCGTAAGCTATCAGGCAGGTGACTATCTGATGTTTGGCCCGGAAACCCGCGGCCTGCCGGCCACGATTCTGGATACCCTGCCCGCTGAGCAGAAAATCCGTATTCCGATGATGCCGGACAGCCGCAGCATGAACCTGTCGAACGCGGTGTCGGTGGTGGTGTATGAAGCATGGCGCCAGCTGGGATATCCGGGCGCCATTCTCAGAAGTTAAATGCCGTCACCATACTCGAAGGTATGGTGAATGCCGTTGAAGTGCTGATCCATATCCATGGACGGCTTATCGCTGTCTGGCTTACCGACGATGCGCGCCGGTACGCCAGCGGCGGTGGTGTGCGGCGGCACCGGCTGGAGCACCACGGAGCCTGCGCCGATCTTCGCGCCGCGTCCGACTTCGATATTGCCGAGGATTTTGGCACCCGCGCCAATCATCACCCCTTCACGAATTTTCGGATGGCGATCGCCGCTGGTTTTCCCGGTACCGCCCAGGGTAACCGACTGCAGGATCGAGACGTCGTCTTCAATCACCGCTGTTTCCCCGACAACGATCCCGGTGGCGTGGTCGAGCATGATCCCGCGGCCAATCTTCGCCGCCGGGTGAATATCAACCTGAAACGTCACGGAAACCTGGTTTTGCAGGAAGATCGCCAGCGCGCGGCGGCCTTCATTCCATAGCCAGTGGCCAATGCGGTACGCCTGCAGGGCGTGAAAGCCTTTCAGGTACAGCAGCGGCGTAGAATATTTATCGACCGCCGGGTCACGGGTGCGCACCGCCTGGATATCACAGGCGGCAGACGCAATCATTTCAGGGTCAGCGGCGTAAGCCTCTTCCACCACCTCACGAATCGCAATCGCGGGCATGATCGAGGACGCCAGCTTGTTGGCGAGCATATAGCTCAGCGCGCTGCCGAGGTTTTCGTGCTTGAGTAGCGTTGCGTGGTAGAAACTGGCCAGCATAGGCTCACAGTCGGCCAGCGCCCGGGCTTCGGCTTTAATGTTATTCCAGACGATATCCAGTTCTTCACACGGCATTGCTTACTCCAGACGATAGTTAATGACCAGCCAGTTCTGCGCTGGCTGGGTCATTCAGGTGACAACGGTTCCGACTAGTTACTGCTGCGCTCGTCCTTGCGCGCACGACCTAATAAGGTCAATGCTGCCTCGCGCGCATTTTTTCCGCAATACAATACCTGATAAATTTCCTCGGTTATTGGCATTTCGACACCGAAACGGTGCGCCAACTCGCGGACTTCTTTGGTATTGCGGTAGCCTTCCACCACCTGGCCAATCTTCTCCTGCGCGTCTTTCACATCGCTGCCCTGTCCGAGCATCATGCCAAAGCGGCGGTTACGAGACTGGTTGTCGGTACAGGTCAGCACCAGATCGCCCAGGCCAGCCATCCCCATAAAGGTGGCCGGATCGGCACCCAGCGCTTCGCCCAGGCGGGACATCTCGGTCAGACCGCGGGTGATCAGCGCCGTACGGGCGTTGGCACCAAAACCAATGCCGTCGGACATCCCGGCGCCAATCGCAATCACGTTCTTCACCGCGCCGCCCAACTGCACGCCGATAAAATCGGGGTTGCTGTAAACGCGGAAGCTCTTGCCGCAGTGCAGCAACTGCTGGAGATCGTCGGAGAAGGCCCGATCGGTGGAGGCCAGTGAAATCGCCGTCGGCAGGCCAGCGGCCAGCTCTTTCGCAAAGGTCGGGCCGGAGATGACCGCCAGCGGGATCGCATCACCCAGCGCTTCGCGGGCAACGTCCTGCAGCAGGCGTCCGGTTTCGGCTTCCAGTCCTTTCGTCGCCCAGACAACGCGCGCATCCGGGCGCATCAGCGGCTTAATCTGACGCAGCACGTCGCCAAAGACATGGCTCGGAACCACAATCAGAATGTTGCGGCTGGCCGCCAGCGCGGTCGCAAGGTCGCTTTCAAGGTGCAGGGTGTCAGGGAACGGAACGTCCGGGAGAAACGCCACGTTACAGCGGTCGCGCTGTAGCGTCGCGATATGTTTTGGGTCGTGGCCCCACAGGACCACATCGTGACCATTTCTTGCCAGCGTGATGGCAAGAGCGGTGCCGTATGAGCCGGCACCGATCACAGTCATTGACGCATTAACAGTGCTCATCAGGCATCCTGATGTTGTTCAGCACCTTCGCCAGCCTGCTGCTGCAGATAGTTCATGAACAGCGCATCAAAGTTAACTGGCGCAAGGTTCAGTTGCGGGAATGTACCGCGAGAAACCAGGCTGGTGATGCATTCACGTGCATACGGGAACAGAATGTTCGGGCAGTACGCACCCAGGCAATGCGCCATCTGGTTGCCTTCGATACCGCCGATGGAGAAGATACCGCCCTGCTGTACTTCACACAGGAAAGCAGTCTCTTCGCCCAGAGAAGCGGTCACGGTCACACGCAGTACGACTTCATACACGTCATCAGCCAGTTGGGTTGATGCGGTATCCAGATCAAGTTTAACCTCTGGCTGCCAGTCTTTCTGGAAAACGTGCGGCGCATTTGGCGCTTCAAAAGAGACATCTTTGGTGTAGATGCGCTGGATCTGGAAAATCATTTCATTATTGCTTTGTTCTGACATGGAAATACCCTTTTTAATTGTCCTAAAGTCTCTTAGCTCAGCAGCGGATCGAGTCCACCACGGGCATCGAGCGCATACAAGTCATCACAGCCGCCAATGTGCTGCGCATCAATAAAAATCTGTGGAACCGTCGTACGACCACTACGTTGGATCATCTCTTCGCGTTTAACCGCGTCACCGTCAATCGGCAGTTCCTGGAACGTGACGCCTTTGCTGTTCAGCAGCGCTTTCGCACGGTGGCAGAACGGGCACGTCGCTTTGGTGTAGATCTCAATATGGGCCATGACTGAACTCCTTATTTACCGCGTACCAAAGGAAGATTTTCCCCGCTCCAGCCGGAAATGCCTTCTTTCAGCACAGATACGTTTTCGAAGCCTGCTTTATGTAGCAGGCTGGCGGATTCCTGCGCCTGCATGCCGGTACCGTCAACAACGATAATCGGCTGGGCTTTATGCTTCTCAAGCTCGCCCACATTGTTCGCTTTGATTTCAGCAGGCAGCAGGTTAATCGCACCTGCAATGTGCCCTTTGCGGAAATCGTCACGCTGACGCAGATCGACCACGACAGCATCTTCTTTGTTAATCAGACGCGTCGCTTCACCACGGGTGATAACCTTAATCTTAGACGTCAGGCTCTTAAATGTGGTGAACAGCACAGCAGCCAGCAGGCCAATCCACGCGATGCTCAGAACCGGATGGCGGCTAACGAATTGCATAATTTCTTGCATGGAGGGTTACTACTCCCGACTTAGTGATTAAAAAAACCAGGACAGGAGTATACCTGTGCGTTCTGGCAAATACAGCCAGCGACCCTAACCTAATCCATTTTCTGCGGCATGCCACCTAAAAAAATGCCTCAAAATGGTCTGGCGAGTACCTTGCCCCTGCGCTTTCTTTGATCTTCTGCGGCTATTTGATCGATTCAGCTGTAGTAAAATTACGCAAATTTTGACTCTTGAGCATGAGGTTGTCGCAATGTCGGTTTCTAAAAAACCTATGGTACTGGTGATTCTGGATGGCTATGGCTACCGTGAAGACAGCCAGGATAACGCTATTTTCAACGCCAAAACCCCGGTCATGGATGCCCTGTGGGCAAAACGTCCGCATACGCTGATTGACGCGTCTGGCCTGGAAGTGGGCCTGCCGGACCGCCAGATGGGCAACTCCGAAGTCGGTCACGTTAACCTGGGCGCCGGGCGTATCGTGTATCAGGACCTGACGCGTCTGGACGTTGAAATCAAAGAACGCACCTTCTTCTCCAACCCAACGTTGTGTGGCGCGGTTGATAAAGCCGTTGCTGCTGGCAAGGCCGTTCACATCATGGGTCTGCTCTCTGCTGGCGGCGTTCACAGCCACGAAGATCACATCATGGCAATGGTTGAACTGGCCGCTGAGCGCGGTGCGGAAAAAATCTATCTGCACGCCTTCCTGGACGGTCGCGACACGCCACCACGCAGTGCGGAAGGCTCCCTGAAAGCCTTCGAAGACAAATTCGCCGCGCTGGGTAAAGGCCGCGTGGCCTCCATCATTGGTCGTTACTACGCCATGGACCGCGACAACCGCTGGGATCGCGTTGAACAGGCCTATGACCTGCTGACCCTGGCAAAAGGGGAATTCCAGTTCGCGACCGCCGTTGAAGCGCTGGAAGCGGCTTATGCACGCGATGAAAACGACGAATTCGTGAAAGCGTCCGTGATTCGCGCGGAAGGCCAGGCCGATGCCGCCATGGAAGACGGCGACGCGCTGATCTTCATGAACTTCCGCGCTGACCGCGCGCGCGAAATCACCCGTGCGTTCGTCAACAGCGACTTCGACGGTTTTGCCCGTAAGAAAGTGGTAAACATCGACTTCATCCAGCTGACCGAATACGCGGCAGACATCAAAGCGCCGTGCGCATACCCACCGGCCTCGCTGGCAAACACCTTCGGCGAGTGGATGGCGAAGAATGACAAAACGCAGCTGCGTATTTCCGAAACGGAAAAATACGCGCACGTGACCTTCTTCTTTAACGGTGGCGTTGAAGAGCCGTTCAAAGGCGAAGAACGTATTCTGATCAACTCCCCGAAAGTCGCCACCTACGATCTGCAGCCAGAAATGAGCTCTGCAGAATTGACTGAAAAATTGGTTGCGGCCATCGAGAGCGGCAAATACGACACCATCATCTGTAACTACCCGAACGGCGACATGGTCGGTCATACCGGGGTGATGGAAGCGGCAGTGAAAGCGGTTGAAGCGCTGGACCACTGCGTTGAGCAGGTGGCGAAAGCGGTTGAATCCGTTGGCGGCCAGCTGCTGATCACCGCGGATCACGGTAACGCTGAACAGATGCGCGACCCGGCGACCGGACAGGCGCACACCGCCCACACCAACCTGCCGGTTCCGCTGATTTATGTGGGTGATAAATCAGTGAAAGCCGTAGAAGGCGGCAAGCTTTCTGACATCGCGCCAACCATGTTGTCGCTGATGGGTATGCCGATCCCTGAAGAGATGACTGGTAAGCCGCTGTTCATCGTGGAATAATCGCTCCCCATGAGGGGAAAGGCGATTTTTTCAATCACATGGGTCGTGAAGCCGCTTAGGTTATCAGTCAGACCTCTGTTTTACGCCAGCGCACTCAGCGCTGGCGTATTGCTGTGCGCCGCATCCGCCCACGCGGATGACCGCGACCAGCTGAAATCCATTCAGGCCGATATCGCCGCCAAAGAGCGTGCGGTACGCCAACAGCAGCAGCAGCGCGCCGCCCTGCTCGCCCAGCTTAAGCAGCAGGAAGAGGCCATCTCCGCTGCCACACGTAAACTCCGTGAAACGCAAAACACCCTTGCCCAGTTGAATAAGCAGATCGACGAGATGAACGCGTCGATTGCCAAACTGGAGCGCCAGCGCGATGCGCAGGAGCGCAACCTTGCCGCACAGCTTGATGCCGCATTCCGCCAGGGTGAACATACCGGACTCCAGCTCATCCTCAGCGGCGAAGAGAGCCAGCGCGGCCAGCGCCTGCAGGCCTACTTTGGCTATCTGAACCAGGCACGTCAGGAGACGATCGCGCAGCTGAAGCAGACGCGCGAAGAGGTTTCCACGCAAAAAGCCGAGCTGGAAGAGAAGCAGAGCCAGCAGCAGACGCTGCTCTACGATCAGCAGGCCCAGCAGGCAAAGCTTGAGCAGGCGCGCAACGAGCGTAAGAAAACCCTGGCCGGTCTCGAGTCCTCGATTCAGGAAGGGCAGAGCCAGCTGAGCGAAATGCGCGCCAACGAATCAAAACTGCGCAACAGCATCGCCCGTGCGGAAGCCGCAGCGAAAGCGCGCGCCGAAAAAGAGGCTCGCGAGGCGCAGGCCGTTCGCGACAAGCAGCAGGAAGCGTCCCGCAAAGGGACCACCTACAAGCCAAGCGAAAGCGAACGTTCCCTGATGTCGCGTACCGGCGGCCTCGGCTCTCCTCGCGGTCAGGCTTTCTGGCCCGTTCGCGGTTCAATTCTGCATCGCTATGGCGAACAGCTGCAGGGTGAGCTACGTTGGAAAGGGATCGTTATCGGTGCGTCTGAAGGTAGCGAAGTGAAAGCCATCGCCGATGGCCGCGTGATTCTGGCCGACTGGCTGCAGGGTTACGGGCTTGTGGTAGTGGTCGAGCACGGTAAAGGCGACATGAGTCTTTACGGCTACAACCAGAGCGCGCTGGTCAGCGTCGGCACGCAGGTGCGCGCCGGACAACCCATCGCCCTTGTGGGCAGCAGTGGCGGTCAGGGCCGCCCGTCACTCTATTTCGAAATTCGTCGTCAGGGTCAGGCGGTCAATCCACAGCCGTGGTTGGGAAGATAAGTTTTGCTTCAATTTCGTCGAATCGTTTTCTCCGTCGTCAGCGCGCTGGCGCTGGCTGCACCGGTATACGCCGGTAAGCTCGCTATCGTGATTGATGACTTCGGTTATCGCCCACATTATGAAAACCAGGTGCTGGCGATGCCGTCGGCCATCTCCGTTGCCGTCCTGCCGAATGCCCCCCACGCGCGTGAGATGGCGACCAAAGCCCACAGCAGCGGGCATCAGGTTCTCATCCACCTGCCTATGGCCCCGCTCAGCAAGCAGCCGCTGGAAAAAGATACCCTGCGCCCGGATATGAGCAGCGAGGAGATTGAGCGCATCATCCGAGACGCCTACAACAAGGTGCCGTATGCCGTAGGGCTGAACAACCATATGGGCAGCGCGATGACCTCCAGCCTGTACGGGATGCTAAAAGTGATGCAGGCGCTGGAGCGTTACAATCTCTACTTCCTCGACAGCATGACCATCGGCAACAGCCAGGCGATGCGCGCCGCTCAGGGAACGGGCGTAAAGGTGATTAAGCGCAAGGTGTTCCTGGATGATACCCAGAACGAAGCCGATATTCGCGTGCAGTTTAATCGCGCGGTACAGCTGGCCCGCCGCAATGGTTCGGCCATTGCCATCGGTCACCCCCACCCGTCTACCGTCCGCGTCCTGCAGCAAATGCTGCCGACCTTACCTTCCGATATCACGCTGGTGCGCCCGAGCGATCTGCTGAATGAGCCGCAGGTGGATACCACTACGCCGAATTCTGCGCAGCCCACCCCGACGGCGCCGCGTAATCCGTTCCGCGGCGTGAAGCGCTGCGTACCGAAGCAGCCGCTAGAACCGGTCTACGCGACCCGCTTCTTCTCTGTCATCGGAGACAGCATCAGTAACAGTACGCTGGTGAAATACGTCCAGCAGCAGTGGCAGGGATGGGGTAAGAAAGCCTGACGATAATAAGCCACCGTCATGGTGGCTTTTTTCTCACTTTAGTTCGAAAGTGCCATCAAGGATCAGGCTATATATTGTCGGCTGGCCGTTGTTTGAAGTACGGTAAGACCCTTTATAAGACAATTTATATATGCCTATAGGGTCTTCCATAACTTGTTTTTGTAGTTCAAGTGAGAAATGCTCATTCATACTATTTTTTAGTAAAAAACGATTTTCACCGAGCACAGGTTGAGATAAAATAATTTCTCTTGAGTGGCTATCATTTTCAAAATAATAAGAAAAGATATAATCCATTAAAAAATAGTCTATGATTTTATCATGCTTTTGCCAGTATTCTAAAAGCACATTCATTACATTACCGATTAAATAGCCATTTTTCTCGGAAACCAAAAAATAAGTTGTCCAGAAACCGTTGCTAATACTCCCAGAGCAATCTGCTGGAGTGAAACGCAAAGAACAAAATGAGTAATTGGCAAGGTAGGAAGGTAAATCATGAGCCATAAATATGGTAGAGTCAAGCCATACACCGCCATATTCATACAATAAACAGCAACGTAATAAATCAGAGAAGTGAGCTTTACCGATCAATTCAGAATTATATTTCTCAATAATCACACCAGGTAGTGTGATATAATCCGAAAAATTATCTTCAGTAATAATTATAATCTCATATCCATTTGAGTGTTTATAAACAGAGTCGACACAGCGTTTAACTAACTCAGGCGCGTTATCCAGCCCCTGGAACCAGCAGATCCAGATAATGTTTGATTGCATCGGTTCCGATGTGTGCGAATCGTCAGGTTGAACCTTGAGATCATCAATAATGCTAAAAATCGCTTCTTTTTTCTTCCGCTCAAAATGGCAAGCAGCACGCTGAAAAAGAGAAAAACCCGTTTTTTTGTGCCAGCGCCGGGTTTTCTTGATGAGCTTATTCGTTGCATTCAGATTCATCATTTCACCTAATTAAATTCAGAATAGCTCTTTTAGCGTACGGCGAAACAGTTTCATTTTTAATTTAGCGTCTTTTTTACGCCCGCGTAATAAGCAATTCATGCGCGATGATGTAAAGCCACGAAACGACATAAGTTGGAATAAATTATTGCTGCGGGTCACTTCAGACATGTGCCGACGGTATTTAAAATAGAGTTTCCGATACGCATTGTATTTTTTAACCTGCGACGTAATACGATCGCTCCCGTGTTCAGCATCCACCATCGCAGTACTGAAACTGTATTTGATTCCTGGACCATACTTCAGAATTAATTTAATCCACACATCGCGATCTTGCTGCTGTTTAATTTCAGGGGAAAATCCGCCTACGCCTAACAGTTTTTCTTTTGTGGTCAATACCTGATTGCCAACCACGTTTTCACACAGAATATCCTGCAGCTCAATGATTCGTTTGTCATCAGTTTCCGGATAGGTACGGTGGGTTTTGTCCAACCTGGCGGGCGTGTCCGTCACGAAAGCATACTTATCATCATACCGCTCAGCGAGCTTCGTCAAACGCTCTGGCAGGAAATAATCGTCGTCATCAAGCCCCGTTACAAACACGCCGTGCGAAAGCGCATAGCCCCGGTTACGGCTGAAGTTAGAACCGCTGTTCTTTTCGTTACGCTCGTAGATGAAATGTACAAAGCGCGCCTCACACTCAGCGCGCATACGCTCGATAAGTTGAGGGGTTTTCTCATTGGAGCAGTCATCAACAATAACCAATTCTACTGCGGGATATGTCTGAGCAATAACTGAACGAATTGCGCGTTCCAGCAACGCCTCTCTGTTGTAGGTGGTGATGATGACTGAAATCAGTTCGTTCATGGGGTACTCGTCTGGTAAAAGGTATTTCTCCCTCGGAAGAATACCTTTTTCCCGAGGGAGAATCAAAACGGTTACTTAATGACAGTACGATGTTTGTTTTGTTCCAGGAAAACAATCGACATTATCAGCGTCAACATCCACGCAACAGGAGTTGTTTTAGAATAGAACATCACACCACCTACGCCGAACATAACAATCGAAACCAGGAACGCGAAAAGTATAATACTTTTACGTTTACGTAATGCATACCAGCCAAGCGATATCACAAACAGAATATAAAGAAGAACGCCTGAAGGTCCTTTCACTGAAAGCGTTTCGACGATTTCATTATGAAGATGACCGCGGATGTGATCCAGCGCGCCTGACAAGCTTGGGTCTTTATTAACCTCGGCAATTATCTTTGCGTTTCGCTCATCTGTCGACTGCCATAAATAATTATTTTTAGACGCAGCTAATCCCGTTTTCCACATAGCAAAACGAGCCCCAACAGAAGTGGCACTGTTCGCTTTATCATAGGAAACAATGTCATTGTTAAAGTCGTTATAACGCTTTATCAGGCTGTCTTTCATCATAAATGCACCAGCCAGCAACGCGATCAGGAAAACCGCAACTCCCTTCCATGGGATATGCTTTTCCTTGTAGAACTTCACCACCAGCAATGCGAAGAAAATAATCGGATAGGTCAGAATGGCTGCTCGAGTTTCTGTCGCCACCAGTACCAGGAAAGTGATAAAAAAATGCCCGAGTACAAACAACTCTTTCCATCTACTTAAACTGTGCTGAAGAACCAGAATCGTGTAGAAGGAAATAAATGCAATGGTATAAGCGGCCCCTGTCGCATCCGCCCCACCGGCAAGGGAAAGCGTAACTCTTTGGTTTCCAAGAAAAATATTTTGATATCCTGCATAGACAATAATCATCACCTGCAGCGTGATGACCAGCAACATATGGATTTTATTACTGCCGATTTTGAATTGCTCTCTGCTCACAAGCATGAAGATGGAGAATGCCCCGAAAAGGCAGATTTTCCCGACTTCAAGATAGGCGCGATAAGAGTTGATCGCCTCACTATCAACCTTATACATTCGGTACCAGGCCAAATCGCAAATTCCAATAGCCAGCAGGACCAGACAAAGCCAGAATGCATCGTTCTTTCTGGAATTTTTAATATCCAATAAGAAAATAACGAATGCTGTTACACCCGCCAGGCCCAAAATTTTGGCGGATAAATTAGGTGAAACAACGACGCAACCAAAAGCTAAAGCACACATTCCGAAGAGTAGCTGCAGCAATACAAACTGGACCTTATCTCGTTCTACATTAATCATCATTATTCCATTTACTATAAAGGAAAAACAGGCTAGCACACTGAAAAAACAAGTTTATCACACCTGTGTTAACGAATATTACGCCAGTCAAAGGACTTCCCGGTCGTATCCAGCACGGTTACGTTTTTATTATAACCGGCAAGCCATGATTGTACAGACAGGGCAGGTTCTCCCTGACGATGGATCCCAAGCCATAGCTCAGCCAGCGTATTAATATCATCAGCAGACCAGACAGTTTTATAATCTCCGGTATACTGCTTATCGGAATCCACCTGATGTCCGTACCAGATAAACACAGGGATATGCAGAGCCTCTCGTGGAGGATTAACATTTCCGTGCGAATACGCAACCGCACGCTTCGGATCTCGGACCAGGCCATGATCGGAAAAATACATAACTGATGAGCGCGAGTCTTCGAGCAAGCTAAAGACCTTACCCATCAACATATCCGTGTATCGCACCGAATTGTCATAACAATCATCAGCTTCATTATCACCCTGCAGCACCGCCTGGCTGGCAGGGAAGCGTCGACAGGACGGTTCGTGACTTCCATACAAATGCAGAACAATCAGTTTCTTGCCCGGCGTTTTTAACGCATTCCGCAACAGCGGCAGAAGGTCTTCGTCGTAGCCCCCGTCAATCCACTCATGCTGTTTCGTGTTCAGGGCAATTCCGGTAATGACGTTATTATGCGCCCCTCCTTTACCCTGACGACTAAACCAGTACGTATCATATCCCGCTTTGTTAGCGATATTGATGACGTTATCGCCATACTTACGAGGATCTCGTGCATTCACAGTATCGGCGGTCAACGCCAGCGGAACCGCCATAATCGTGACCGGAGCAGGCGTTACAGCATTACGGAACAATAATAGCTGCGATTTTTGCTTCTCCAGCTCCGGTGTCGTATCTCGAGGATAACCATAGATACCCATATTTGCCGTGCGCTCAGACTCACCAATAATCAATACATAGTTTTCGATGCCAGTATCGGATAGCGTGATTTTATAATCAGGAATGTTATTACCGATATTGGCCACCACGGCATTATCTTCGATGGCCTGCATAAAGACTTTAGACGTGCTGACAGGTGTTGCCTGAACCACGCGCTGCGCCAGGCTTTCTACGCTGCTTTTCCTGAGTTGATGCTGCAAGGCCTGACCATAAAAACTCAGCAGCGTGACGGCAAGCGCAATGGCGGGCCAGCGACGAAAACGCGGCGCGACAGGCCATATCCCGGTATTGGCGGTAAAAATGAAAAACGCCGAGAGGGCGATAAAAATCAGGCAATCGCGCCAATACAAACCGAGCATCGAACTTGCTTCACCCGGTGTCGTATTAAGTACGCTTAGCGCAAACCCATAGCTAAACGCAGAATTGAAATTACTCCAGGCATATAACTGTAAAGTGATGTCTGCCGCGACTGGAATTAATAAAATAATCGCAAGTACATTTCTGAATATTTTATTGTTTATACATTTTAACGACAGCAATATCAGTGCGAAAACCAGCATACGGTTAATTACCGCATTATATTTAGCATGTATAATATTAACGCCAATGACTATTAGCAGGGAAATAAAGAAAGTTAAGAAAGCGGTAAATCGCGAAGGTGTCTCAACCAACTTCTGTGGAAATAGTGTGGACATAATGACCTAATTAGCCTGGCAGAATCTTTCCTGACGCAATCATTTTAACTACTTGAATGAACGTGTGGAGAAGACGGAATGGAGAAAATTTCGCCAAAAGTTAACAAGTAACCTCTGGAAAGTCAAACCGCTAAGAAAGAGCGCTGGCACCCGAAAAAGTGGTGCCAGCAGGCAGATTTAATCCCAGCTCAGAATCACTTTCCCTGACTGGCCGGAACGCATCGCGTCGAAGCCCTGCTGGAACTCATCGATGGAGAAACGGTGAGTGATAATCGGGGACAGATCCAGGCCGGACTGAATCAACGCCGCCATCTTGTACCAGGTCTCAAACATCTCACGACCATAGATACCCTTGATGAACAGCCCCTTGAAGATCACTTTGTTCCAGTCGATGGACATATCCGACGGCGGGATACCCAACATCGCGATACGGCCACCGTGGTTCATGGTGTCGAGCATGGTGCGGAACGCCGGTGGGGCGCCGGACATCTCCAGACCCACGTCAAAGCCCTCGGTCATGCCCAGCTCTTCCATCACGTCGGTCAGGCTCTCTTTCGAGACATCCACCGCGCGGGTGACGCCCATTTTGCGCGCCAGCGACAGGCGGTATTCGTTTACGTCGGTGATCACGACGTTGCGCGCACCTACATGCTTCGCCACGGCTGCCGCCATAATGCCGATGGGGCCCGCGCCGGAGACCAGCACGTCTTCACCGACCAGATCGAAGGAGAGCGCCGTGTGCACGGCGTTACCGAACGGATCGAAAATGGAGGCCAGATCGTCAGAAATATTGTCCGGGATTTTGAAGGCGTTAAAGGCCGGGATCACCAGATATTCCGCGAAGCAGCCCGGACGGTTCACGCCCACGCCGATGGTATTGCGGCACAGGTGCGTACGCCCACCGCGGCAGTTACGGCAGTGGCCGCAGGTAATGTGACCTTCACCGGAGACGCGGTCGCCGATTTTGAAGCCTTTCACTTCCTGGCCGATACCCACCACTTCACCGACATATTCGTGACCGACAACCATCGGTACAGGAATGGTTTTCTGCGACCACTGGTCCCAGTTGTAGATGTGAACGTCAGTACCGCAGATAGCCGTTTTACGAATTTTGATCAGCAGATCGTTATGACCGACTTCCGGTTCCGGCACGTCGGTCATCCAAATCCCTTCTTCCGCTTTCAGTTTGGATAACGCTTTCATCACACGTCCTCAGGCAATGACGCCCAGCTGTTTACCGATGCGGGTAAAGGCTTCCACCGCACGTTCAATTTGTTCAGGCGTATGCGCCGCAGACATCTGGGTGCGGATACGCGCCTGACCTTTTGGCACCACCGGGAAGAAGAACCCGGTGACGTAAATCCCTTCTTTCTGCAGTTCGCGGGCAAAGTTCTGCGCCACGACCGCATCACCCAGCATCACCGGAATGATCGCGTGGTCAGCACCGGCCAGGGTGAACCCTGCTGCGCTCATTTTTTCACGGAACAGACTCGCGTTGGACCACAGGCGGTCGCGCAGTTCAGCGCCGGACGCCACCATCTCCAGCACTTTGATGGAGGCGGCAACAATCGCCGGTGCCAGGGAGTTGGAGAACAGATACGGACGCGAGCGCTGGCGCAGCCACTCCACTACCTCTTTACGCGCAGCGGTATAGCCGCCGGATGCGCCACCGAGCGCTTTGCCCAGCGTGCCGGTGATGATGTCCACGCGGCCCATCACATCGCAGTATTCGTGGGAACCACGGCCGTTTTCGCCGACAAAGCCGACCGCGTGAGAGTCATCGACCATTACCAGCGCGTCGTATTTATCCGCCAGGTCGCACACGCCCTTCAGGTTGGCGATCACGCCGTCCATCGAGAACACGCCGTCGGTGGCGATCAGCACATGACGAGCCCCCGCTTCACGGGCCTCTTTCAGGCGCGCTTCCAGCTCGACCATGTCGTTGTTGGCGTAGCGGAAGCGCTTCGCTTTGCACAGACGCACGCCGTCAATGATGGACGCATGGTTCAGGGCGTCGGAGATAATGGCATCTTCTGCGCCGAGCAGGGTCTCGAACAGGCCGCCGTTGGCGTCAAAGCAGGAGGAGTAGAGAATCGCGTCTTCCATTCCGAGGAAGTTCGCCAGCTTTTGCTCAAGCTGCTTGTGGCTGTCCTGGGTACCGCAGATAAAGCGTACTGAGGCCATACCAAAACCGTGAGTATCCATGCCGTTTTTTGCCGCGGCAATCAGCTCAGGGTGATTCGCAAGACCTAAGTAGTTGTTCGCACAAAAGTTGATCACATGGCTGCCGTCGGCAACGGTGATGTCCGCCTGCTGTGCAGACGTGATAATACGCTCTTCCTTGAACAACCCTTCCGCACGTGCGGTCTCGAGGTCGCTGTTTAACTGTTTGTAAAAATCACCACGCATTGCAATTCTCCAGACTCGGCAAATTTCGGGACATATTACCCAAACCTATAGTTCATGACGAGATGACACGTCATCTCTTGTCGTTTTTGCAGCATAAATCACGTGTACCCTTGCGCTATGTCGGTGAATGGCTGAAGGGCAGCCATACTAATGATATGATAGAAACATTAGCGTCCGGGATTGTCCCCGGGCTCCACACTTCAAAGGTTACAGTTATGATCATCGTTACCGGCGGCGCAGGCTTTATCGGCAGCAATATTGTTAAGGCTCTCAATGACAAAGGCATCACCGACATCCTGGTGGTTGACAACCTGAAAGACGGCACCAAGTTCGTTAACCTGGTGGATCTGAACATCGCTGACTACATGGATAAAGAAGACTTCCTTATCCAGATTATGGCAGGTGAAGAGTTCGGCGAGATCGAAGCCATCTTCCACGAAGGTGCGTGTTCTTCCACCACCGAGTGGGACGGCAAGTACATGATGGAAAACAACTATCAGTATTCCAAAGAGATCCTGCATTACTGCCTGGAGCGTGAAATTCCGTTCCTGTATGCCTCTTCTGCCGCCACTTACGGCGGGCGCACCTCGGACTTCATCGAGTCCCGCGAATATGAGCAGCCGCTGAACGTCTACGGCTACTCCAAATTCCTGTTCGACGAATATGTGCGTCAGGTTCTGCCAGAAGCGAACTCGCAGATCGTCGGCTTCCGCTACTTCAACGTCTACGGACCGCGCGAAGGCCACAAAGGCAGCATGGCGAGCGTGGCGTTCCACCTGAACACCCAGCTGAATAACGGTGAAAGTCCAAAACTCTTCGAAGGCAGCGACGGCTTCAAGCGCGACTTCGTTTACGTGGGCGACGTGGCGGCCGTAAACCTGTGGTTCTGGGAAAACGGCGTGTCCGGCATCTTCAACCTGGGTACCGGCCGCGCAGAGTCCTTCCAGGCGGTGGCTGACGCCACGCTGGCGTACCACAAAAAAGGCAGCATCGAGTACATTCCGTTCCCGGACAAGCTGAAAGGCCGCTATCAGGCGTTCACCCAGGCTGACCTGACTAACCTGCGCGCAGCGGGTTATGACAAACCGTTCAAAACCGTTGCCGAAGGCGTAACGGAGTATATGGCCTGGCTGAACCGCGACGCGTAAGTATGAAGATTCTGGTGATCGGCCCGTCATGGGTGGGCGACATGATGATGTCGCAAAGTCTCTATCGCACGCTCAAGGCGCGCTATCCCCAGGCGATAATCGACGTGATGGCGCCCGCGTGGTGCCGTCCGCTGTTATCGCGTATGCCGGAAGTGAATGAAGCGATCCCGATGCCGCTCGGCCACGGGGCGCTGGAAATTGGCGAACGCCGCAAGCTCGGCCATAGCCTGCGCGAGAAGCGGTATGACCGCGCGTATGTTCTGCCCAACTCCTTTAAATCTGCCCTGGTGCCCTTCTTTGCGGGCATTCCGCATCGCACCGGCTGGCGCGGCGAAATGCGCTACGGCCTGCTGAACGATGCGCGCGTGCTGGATAAAGCGGCCTGGCCATTAATGGTGGAGCGCTACGTGGCGCTGGCCTATGACAAAGGCGTGATGCGCAGCGCGAAAGACCTGCCGCAGCCGCTGCTCTGGCCCCAGCTTCAGGTTAACGACGGTGAAAAATCCCAGACCTGCAGCGCGTTTGGCCTTTCGGCTGAACGTCCGATGATTGGCTTCTGCCCTGGCGCCGAGTTCGGCCCGGCAAAACGCTGGCCGCACTACCACTATGCAGAGCTGGCGAAACAGCTGATCGACGAAGGCTACCAGATTGTCCTGTTCGGTTCGGCAAAAGACCACGAGGCGGGCAACGAAATTCTCGCGACGCTCAGTAATGAACAGCAGGCCTGGTGCCGCAACCTGGCGGGAGAAACGCAGCTTGAGCAGGCGGTTATCCTGATTGCTGCCTGCCACGCTGTGGTTACCAACGATTCAGGCCTGATGCACGTCGCCGCTGCGCTCAACCGTCCGCTGGTGGCGCTGTATGGGCCAAGCAGCCCGGACTTTACGCCTCCGCTTTCCCATAAAGCGCGCGTTATTCGCCTGATCACCGGCTACCACAAGGTGCGCAAAGGCGATGCCGCTGAAGGTTATCATCAGAGCCTGATCGACATTACCCCGCAGCGCGTTCTTGAAGAGCTTAACGAACTGCTGTTGAGCGAAGAAGGATAACGAATGCGGGTACTGATCGTTAAAACCTCGTCGATGGGCGATGTTCTGCACACGCTGCCGTCACTGACGGATGCCATGCAGGCCGTACCGGGTATTCGTTTTGACTGGGTGGTGGAAGAGGGCTTCGCGCAGATCCCCACCTGGCATGAAGCGGTCGACCGCGTGATCCCGGTGGCGATTCGCCGCTGGCGGAAAGCGTGGTTCTCTGCCCCGATTAAAGCCGAACGCAAAACCTTCCGCGAAGCGGTACAGGTGCTGCATTATGATGCCATCATCGACGCGCAGGGGCTGGTCAAAAGCGCCGCGCTGGTGACGCGACTGGCGCGCGGCGTAAAGCACGGCATGGACTGGCACAGCGCCCGAGAACCGCTGGCGAGCCTGTTTTATAACCGCCGCCATCACATCGCAAAGCAACAGCACGCGGTGGAACGTACCCGAGAGCTGTTTGCCAAAAGCCTGGGCTACGCGAAACCGGAAACCCAGGGCGACTATGCGATTTCCCGGCATTTCCTGCACACCTCATCGCAGAAAAGCGATCCTTATCTGATTTTCCTTCACGCAACAACCCGCGATGACAAGCACTGGCCGGAAGCGCACTGGCGCGAACTGATCGGCCTGCTGGCAAACGCGGGGCTGCGTATCAAACTCCCGTGGGGCGCACCGCACGAAGAGGCACGGGCCAAACGTCTGGCAGAAGGGTTTGATTACGTGGACGTTCTGCCGCGCATGAAGCTGGATGGCGTCGCTCAGGCGCTGGCAGGCGCTACGGCTGTGGTCTCCGTGGATACGGGACTCAGCCACCTGACGGCGGCGCTGGACCGTCCTAATATTACGCTTTACGGCCCAACGGACCCGGGCCTGATCGGCGGCTATGGAAAAAATCAATATATCTGCCGCCAGGAACACTCATCGCAGCTGAGCGATCTCAGCGCCGCTGCGGTATTTGCGCAATTAGAGCCTTTGCTGGCAGCAGAGAGAGCCTATGTCTGATTTTTTCTCAGCGGAGCGCCCGCCAAAGCGCGTGCTGATTATTAAGCTTCGTCACCACGGTGACGTTTTGCTTACCTCGCCGGTTTTTACCGTGCTGAAAAAGAACTGGCCGAACGTGGAAGTCGATGCGCTGGTTTATGACGATACCCAGGCGATGCTGACCAGCCACCCGCATATCGACCAGGTGCACACTATTGGGCGCAACTGGCGCAAGAAGGGCTGGTTTGAACAATTCCGCCTCTACCGCGCCCTGCTGATCACCCTGAAAGGCCGTCAGTATGACGTGCTGATTAACCTGACCGAACACTGGCACGGCGCGCGTCTGGCGCGTCGCCTGAAACCGCGCGTCTCCGTCGGCTTTAAGCCGGATAAGCGCGGTGGCCTGGCGCGTCGCCGTTGGGTGAAATCGTTCACCACGCTCTATCCGGCGATTCAGGACAACAGCCGTCATATGGTGGAGGTTAATCTGGATGCCCTGCGCCGGATCGGCATTCATCCGCAGTCCGATGAAGACAAACATACGCTTTTTGTGCCCGGTGACGCGGCAGAAGCCTCTGTGGCCGAAAAACTGGCCGGGTTTGGGCTCACGAGTAAATCCTACATTCTGGTTCACCCGACCTCGCGCTGGATGTTTAAGGCCTGGGATATCAAAAAGCTGGCAGCGACCATTGATAACCTGGCGGCGCGCGGCCAGCCGATCGTCCTCTCCGCCGCACCGTCAAAAGAAGAGAAGGCCTATATGGACGCGCTGCGCGCAGCCCTCACCCAGCCGGTCTTTGATTTAAGCGGTCAGCTGAACCTGAAAGAGCTGGGAGCGCTCATGAAGCACGCCCGGGTGTACTTCGGCGTGGATTCCATGCCAATGCATCTTGCGAGCGCCGTCGGTACGCCAACCGTCGCCATCTTTGGCCCTACCGGCGCCATCAAATGGGCGCCGTGGGGGGTAAATTATCGTGTGATTGTGGCCGGGTTTACCTGCCAGCCGTGCGGCAAAGCGGGCTGCGGAGACAGCGGTGTCTCTGACTGCATCACGGCCATCACCCCGCAGCAGGTGCTGAGCGCCATTGATACGATGCTTCTGGAAACGGAAACCCCTGCATGAAGCTGGCTATTGTCCGACAGACCTACAACCCCAACGGTGGCGCAGAGCGTTTTGTCTCACGTGCGCTAAACGTGCTGGCGCAGGATACCTCCCTTGATGTCACGCTGATTGCTCGCCAGTGGGAGGATGCCGCAGGCTGGAAAACGCTGACGGTCAATCCGCCGTTTCGCAATCGCATCGCGCGTGAATCCGGTTTTGCCCTCGAAGCCGCCGCGCATTTTGCGCAGTTTGATATTGTGCAAAGCCACGAACGCATACCGGGAGCCACCATCTTCCGGGCAGGCGACGGTGTTCACGCCACCTGGCTTGAGCAATATGGCCGCATTCTGTCGCCGCTGGCGCGCTGGGCGCAATCTCTGAGCCGCTATCACCGCTACATTCTGCAGGCCGAGGCGCAGATGTTTACCCATCCGCAGCTGCGCAAGGTGATCTGTAATTCGAAGATGGTGCGCGATGATATCGTGCGTCGCTTCGGGCTGCCGGACGACAAGCTGACGGTGATCTACAACGGCGTGGACACCGTTCAGTTTAGCCCTGAGGTCCGCGCCCTTTCGCAGCGTGATGCCCTGGGTATTCCTCCTGACGCACCGGTGCTGGCGTATGTTGGGTCAGGCTTCAGCCGTAAAGGCGTCGCCACCGCGCTGCGCGCCATTGTGGCGCATCCTGACGTCTGGCTGCTGATTGCCGGCCGCGATAAACATGCGCGGAAGTTCGAAAAGCTGGCGCAGGCGCTGGGGATTTCCTCACGAGTGAAGTTCCTGGGCCCCGTTGCCAACGTGCGTGAAGTCTATGGCACGGCGGATGCCCTTATCCTGCCGACGCTCTACGATCCCTTCCCGAACGTCTGCGTGGAAGCGCTGGCCTGTGGTTTGCCGCTGCTTACCAGCCACGGCTGCGGCGCGGCGGAGTGGATAACCGAGGGTCAAAACGGCTGGGTGCGCGACGCGCTGGACAGCGAAGGCTACCAGCAGGCCATCTCGCTGTGGCTGAAAGGCCGTGAACAGGGTGTCGATTACTTCGCCGCTGCGCGTGCAACCGCCGAGCCCTTCACCCTGGACAGAATGGCGAAAGAGTTACAGGCGCTTTATCGCGATTTGCTGCGCTGAGCGGCATCGGAGAAGACTTTCTCCATCGCGTCCAGCATACATTCGCGGGTAAAGTGCGTGCTCAGGTAGTCATATCCCTGTTGCGCGAGCGTCTCGCGAAGGACTGAGTCGTCATAGAGTTTCATTATGGCATCGTGCAGCGCGTTTTCGTCGCGCTGCGCGACCAGCACTCCCGTCTGCCCGTTAATCACCGCATCTCCCGTTCCACCCGCATCCGTCGCAATGGTGGCAATACGGGTGGCTAACGATTGCAGCACGCCCTGCGGAACACCTTCCATATCGTGCGAAGGGCTGAGCGCAATATCAAAGGCCGGGAACCAGCGTTCCGGATCGGATTGATGTCCCGCCATGACTACGCGGTGCTGTAACCCCTGGGCGGTGATTTCCTGTTCCAGCGTCGCTTTGTGCGGACCTTCGCCGACAATCGCCAGCTTGATGTGTGGATTGTCGATTTTCGCCAGGGCGCGCAGCAGTACGCTATGGCCTTTGTTCGGGCGCAAATGCGATACCACGCCCAGCCAGAAATCGTCCTGCGACAAACCACAATGAACCCGGGCCTGGTGCTTATCTCCCGGATGGAAACGCTGTGTATCGACACCGCTTGGCACCGACGTACTCTGAGACATCGGCACGCCAATATCTGCCATCTGATGGCGCAGCGCCTCGCCGGTGGTCACGATATGCGCGCAGGCCGTGCGGAAGAGCCAGCGGGTCGTCCAGTTGTTGCGCGGTACGCCGGACGCATGACGGGTTCTCACCAGTGGTACAGGGTTGGACAGCGTCAGATTCGCCAGCGCCACCAGCCAGGTATCGGCAGAGTTATGGCTGTTGATGACGTCAATCGAGTGACGGTTATCCTTCATCCAGCGACGCAGCACCTGCAGGTTTTTAAGGTTCTTACGCTTCAACGGCATCGTGACCACCGTCAAACCGGCATTGCGTGCCAGCGCGTGGAGCGGCGCAGTTTCCGGACAAAGGAGAGTCACCTGATGGCCACGCTGAATCATCCCAAGCGATTCGTTGATAATGCGCAGAGGCTGCCCGCCTTTGCCGCCGTCTGCTTCAGTGTGAACAATATGCATATATTTCCTGTTAAAAATCTCGCCCGCGTGACGCTAATTTTCCACCTGAAACGATCTTTGTCCCTCCAGGCATATGTTTTTAGTATCCACCAGATATAATACAGCGCGAATGGTACCACCATATTGGGTGGCCTGCCCTGAACACAACGGAGAAAGCATGTCCGACAAACCTTTATTGAGCCTCGTGGTCGCCGTTTATAACGGTGAAAAATTCCTCAATGCATTTTTCGACAGCATTAAAGCTCAACATTTGGACAGTCTGGAACTGGTCGTTGTGAACGACGGGTCAAGCGACAGCTCCTCCACCATCATTGCGCAGTACGCCAGCGAATTCCCCTTCTACAAAGTTATCGATCAGGCCAATCAGGGCGTGTCGGCCGCGCGTAATACCGGCCTGGCGGTGGCAACGGGCGAATACGTCGCCTTCCCGGACATCGACGACGTGATTTATCCGGGCATGTACCCGCGCCTGCTTGAGATGGCCAAAAAGAACGATCTTGATGTCGCGACCTGCAACGGTACCTATATCTACGACGACGGACGCCCGTCGAAAAAGATCTTCCCGTCCGACAAGCTGCAGTCCACCGACGTGCTGGACGGCCCAACCTGGCTTCAGCGCGCGCTTTCATCACGAAAGTTCCTGCACGTGACCTGGCTCAATATCTACCGTCATGCTTTCATCAAGGAGCAGGGCTTCACCTTTGAACACGGTCTGCGCCACCAGGATATCCCCTGGACCACTGAAGTGCTGCTGACCGCCAAACGCGTGCAGTACACCGACGAAACCTTTTACGATTACCTGATCCACTCGGCCTCGGTGTCGCACACGCCGGGAACGGACGACACGCGAATGCGCAACGCCCGCCACTACATGAAAATCCTCGAAATGCTGGATGCAATCAACCAGCGTTACCCGGATGCGGTGCGCCATGTGCCGGCCTGCCAGTGGCAGATTGCCAAAGAGGGTCTGGGCATTCTTCACGCCATTAACAACATCGGCGATCAGAGCAAAAAGCGTGAAATCATCCGCGAGCTGTTTGACCGCGGGATCTGGTCGCTAATCTGGAAAAACGCCCGTGGGCTGCGCCAGCACTGGCGCCTGGGACGCCGTTATTTCCGTCTGAAACGGTATCTGGCATAAGAGATAGCTTTACCTGGCTCAAATGCTTAGAATTTGCCCGCCGAAACTAAAAAAACGGATAATCGCTTGGAATTGTTGTATACCGCCCTGCTCTACATTATTCAGCCACTGGTGTGGCTGAGACTGTTGCTTCGTAGCCGGAAAGCGCCTGCGTACCGTAAACGCTGGGCTGAACGCTATGGCTTCTGCCGCAATAAAGTCGCACCGGACGGTATTTTGCTGCATTCCGTTTCTGTCGGTGAAACGCTGGCGGCGATCCCGCTGGTTCGCGCCCTGCGTCACCGCTACCCGTCGCTGCCGATTACCGTCACGACGATGACGCCAACCGGCTCGGAGCGCGCGTTATCCGCTTTCGGCAAAGACGTTCATCACGTCTATCTCCCTTACGATCTCCCCTGCGCCATGAATCGTTTCCTGAATACCGTTCGCCCGAAGCTGGTGATTGTGATGGAAACCGAACTGTGGCCGAACATGATCTCCGCCCTGCATGCCCGTAAAATTCCGCTGGTGATTGCCAACGCGCGCCTGTCAGAGCGCTCGGCGAAAGGTTACGGCAAGCTGGGTAAATTTATGCGCCGCCTGCTGAGCAAGATCACCCTGATTGCCGCGCAGAATGAAGAAGATGCGGCACGCTTTATCTCTCTGGGCCTCAAACGCAACCAGCTTGCGGTGACGGGCAGTCTGAAATTTGATATTTCGGTTACCCCTGAACTCGCCGCCCGCGCCATCACGCTTCGCCGCCAGTGGGCCCCGCGTCGTCAGGTCTGGATTGCGACCAGTACCCATGACGGTGAAGAAGAGATCATCCTGCAGGCGCACCGCAAGCTGCTGGAAAGCTTCCCTGATTTACTGCTGATCCTCGTGCCCCGCCATCCGGAACGTTTTAAAGATGCCCGTGAAATGGTTCAGAAAGCCGGTTTCAGCTTCACGCTGCGCAGCAGCGGGGAGATCCCGTCTGGCAGCACCCAGGTGGTGATTGGCGATACGATGGGCGAGCTGATGCTGCTGTACGGCATTGCTGACCTCGCGTTTGTCGGCGGCAGCCTGGTGGAGCGCGGCGGCCATAACCCGCTCGAGCCGGCAGCCCACGCGATTCCGGTGCTGATGGGGCCACATACGTTTAACTTCAAAGATATCTGCGCGAAATTACAGCAGGCCGATGGTTTAATTACCGTGACCGATGCGGACTCCGTAGTTAAAGAGGTCTCAACCCTTCTGACTGACGAAGATTATCGCCTGTGGTACGGGCGACATGCGGTCGAAGTGCTGCACCAGAACCAGGGTGCCCTGACCCGTCTGCTGCAACTTCTGCAACCTTACCTGCCCCAGCGGAGCCACTGATGTCAACGCGTCTGTCGGTCGTGATGATCGCCAAAAACGCCGCCGACCTGCTTCCGGACTGCCTGGCGTCGGTTGCCTGGGCTGACGAGATAGTCGTTCTTGATTCCGGAAGTACGGACAACACGGTGGACGTTGCCCGGGCAGCGGGCGCAAAAGTCTTTATCGATACTGACTGGCAAGGCTATGGCCTCCAGCGCCAGCGCGCGCAGGGGTTTGCCACCGGAGATTATGTCCTGATGCTCGATACTGACGAGCGCATCACGCCGGAGCTTCAGCAGGCCATACAGGCGGTGCTTTCCTCACCTCAACCTGGTGCTGTATACAGCATTGCCCGCCGCAACTACTTCCTTGGCCGTTTTATGCGCCACAGCGGCTGGTATCCTGACCGCGTGACGCGCCTCTACGAGCGCGAGCGGTATCAGTACAACGACAATCTGGTGCATGAATCTCTGGCCTGCGACAATGCCCAGGTCATCCCCCTGACGGGCGATTTGCTGCACCTGACCTGCCGCGATTTCGCAAGCTTCCAGCGCAAACAGCTCAACTATGCCACCGCATGGGCGCGGGAGCGTCACCAGCGCGGCAAGAAGGCCTCGCTGACCGGAATCTTCACCCACACGCTGGGCGCGTTCCTGAAAACGCTGCTGCTGCGTGGTGGCGTGCTGGACGGTAAGCAGGGCTGGTTACTCGCGGTAGTCAATGCCCAGTATACTTTTAACAAATACACCGAGCTGTGGGCGCTCTGCCGCGGCTACTCAGAGAAAACGTGAGCCATGAGCACAAAAGCGATTTATCCGGGTACCTTCGATCCGATCACCAACGGTCATCTTGATATCATCACCCGTGCGGCGTGCATGTTTGACAAGGTGATCCTGGCCATTGCCGCCAGCCCCAGCAAAAAGCCGATGTTTGACCTCCACGAGCGCGTGCAGCTCGCCACCGATGCCATTTCGCACCTGCCGAATGTTGAGGTTGTCGGATTCAGCGACCTGATGGCGAACTTCGCCCGCGCCCAGCAGGCGAACATTCTGATCCGCGGTTTACGCGCGGTGGCAGACTTCGAATATGAGATGCAGCTGGCGCACATGAACCGCCACCTGATGCCGGAACTGGAGAGCGTATTCCTGATGCCCTCCAAAGAGTGGTCGTTTATCTCGTCCACGCTGGTGAAAGAGGTGGCGCGCCATCACGGGGACGTTACCCATTTCCTGCCGGTTAACGTCCACCAGGCGTTGATGGAAAAGCTAAAGTAGCCCTATTTCTGGCACTGACGGCAGTAGAACGTGGCGCGCTGGGCGTGCTTCGTGGCAATAATGGGTGTGCCGCAGACTCTGCACGGTTCGCCCTTACGGCCATACACCTGCAGCTCCTGGGCAAAATAGCCCGGCTTGCCGTCACTTTGCAGGAAGTCCTTCAACGTTGTCCCCCCCTGCTCAATCGAGCGCAGCAATACGGCTTTAATCACCCGGACCAGCAGCTCGCACTCCTGCGCCGACAGCGACGAGGCCAGCCGATCGGGGTGGATCCCGGCCGCAAACAGCGATTCGCTGGCGTAGATATTCCCCACGCCGACCACCAGCTTGTTATCCATCAGCCAGGGCTTAATCGGGCTTTTCTTCTTCGCGCACTTCGCCTTGAGGTATTCCGCGTTAAACGCGTCTGAGAGCGGCTCCGGGCCCAGATGCGCCAGCACGTTATGCCCTTCCAGCTCCTTCGTCCACAGCCACGCGCCAAAGCGCCGTGGATCGGTGTAACGGAGCACTTTGCCGTTGCTCATCACCAGATCCACGTGGTCGTGCTTTTCCGCAGGCAGTTCTTCGGTAAGAACGCGCAGGCTCCCGGACATCCCCAGGTGGATAATGATCCAGCCGTCGGGCAGCTCCAGCAGCAGGTATTTCGCGCGGCGCTGCACGCTAAGGACGGGTTTATCGCTCAGGGCATGGATCTCATCGGACACCGGCCAGCGCAGACGCCCGTTACGGACAACCGCGTGAAGAATCGTCGCGCCGACCAGATGGGGCTCAATGCCGCGACGGCTGGTTTCTACCTCAGGTAATTCAGGCATGGTTCCTCCGTTGAGATACAGAATGCAAAAAACCCCGCAGTTGCGGGGTTTTTCGATACAAGGAGACTAAAATTATTTGATTTTAGCTTCTTTGTACAGTACGTGCTGGCGTACAACTGGATCGAATTTTTTCAGTTCCAGTTTTTCCGGCTTAGTACGTTTGTTCTTCGTGGTGGTGTAGAAGTGACCTGTACCAGCAGAAGAAACCAGCTTGATTTTCTCGCGAATACCTTTAGCCATGATTTATTTCCTCTTTAAGTACTTAGTACTTTTCGCCACGGGCACGCAGTTCAGACAGAACTGTATCGATGCCTTTCTTATCGATTACACGCATACCTTTAGCAGATACGCGCAGGGTGACAAAACGCTTCTCGCTCTCAACCCAGAAACGGTGAGAGTGCAGGTTCGGCAGGAAACGGCGTTTAGTCGCGTTCAGTGCGTGGGAACGGTTGTTACCGGTCACCGGACGCTTGCCAGTAACTTGGCAGACTCGGGACATGTCTATTCTCCAAAAATCAAATTAGCTCGAGCTTCGTATGGGGTATCGGCGCCTCGTCAGGCTTTACAGCCCGGTCATCGCATAGTTCTAAGTGAACTCTCGATTGCCAGGCCCAAATGCCAAACCCGAGATTCTCAAAGGTGGCGTAGTATACGCTGACTCGGCGGTGTGCTCAAGTCCCGAACAGACAAAGATCCCGATGGATCGCGAGAAATAGCCTAAATCCAGCCATGTTCTGCAAAAGAAATGTACTCTCCGCGGCCAATTATCAGATGGTCCAGCACACGAATGTCCATGAATTGACAGCATTTGATAATGCGCTCGGTGATTTCTTTGTCCGCTCTGCTCGGTTCTGCACAGCCTGAGGGGTGATTATGCGCGAGGATCACGCCCGCTGCATTCACTTTTATCGCTTCCCGCACAATTTCTCGCGGATGCACCTCAACGTGGCTTAACGTGCCGGCAAAGAGGCAGCTATGTTTCAGTACCCGGTTTCTGTTATCGACAAAGATCACCATAAAGATCTCGCGCTCGATATCGGTTAACTGGCTTTGCAGGTATTCACGCGTCATCGCTGGCGTCAGGATCGGATCGTCCTTCTCCATGCGGACATTGTAAAAACGGCGGGCAAGTTCAGCAATGGCCCGCAACTGGGCATATTTCGCCACACCGATCCCTTCTACGTGCTTAAACTGCGCCAGTTCGGCGGTCAGCAAACCGTGCAGAGAACCGAAATGTACGATCAGCTCTTTTGCCAGCGTAAATACCGTTTTACCGGGCGTTCCGGTACGTAAAAAGAGCGCCAGCAGTTCATCATCTTTTAACAGGGTGACGTCATAGCGCAGCAGTTTTTCGCGCGGCAGCAGCGGCTCATCCTCTTCTTCCATGCTCTTTCTCCCTTTTTTAACCGCATGCTGCCACAGGCTAGTCAGGCACTCGACGACCACGTTGCGTTCTTGCGTAGCGCCTCGCAAAGTGGTCGAAGGACAAAATCACCCCGTTTTGGGGATTGTGATAAAATGCCCGCTCTCTGGTGAACCCCAACAGGAAAGAATCATGATGAGCCTGGCCGGTAAAAAAATCGTTCTTGGCGTGAGCGGCGGTATTGCTGCCTACAAAGCGCCGGAGCTGGTGCGTCGTCTGCGCGAGCGCGGGGCAGATGTACGGGTCGCGATAACCGAAGGCGGTAAAGCCTTTATCACTCCTCTGAGCCTGCAGGCCGTTTCAGGATACCCGGTATCTGACAGCCTGCTCGATCCGGCCGCCGAAGCCGCGATGGGCCATATTGAGCTTGGGAAATGGGCAGACCTGGTTATCCTCGCGCCCGCCACGGCTGATTTAATCGCCCGGGTAGCGGCCGGTATGGCAAACGACCTGGTCTCCACCATTTGTCTGGCCACACCTGCGCCTGTTGCCGTCGTGCCTGCCATGAACCAGCAGATGTACCGTAACGCGGCTACGCAGCACAATCTTGAGACCCTGGCCTCACGCGGCCTGCTTATCTGGGGTCCGGACAGCGGTAGCCAGGCCTGCGGCGATGTTGGCCCGGGCCGCATGCTTGATCCGCTGACGATTGTTGATATGGCCGCGGCCCACTTTTCGCCTGTCAACGATCTGCAACATCTCAACATCATGATAACCGCGGGCCCCACGCGCGAGCCGCTGGATCCGGTGCGCTACATCACCAACCACAGTTCCGGCAAAATGGGCTTTGCGATTGCCGCCGCCGCCGCGAAGCGTGGTGCGAACGTCACGCTGGTGAGCGGCCCGGTCTCTCTGCCTACCCCTGCGTGTGTGAAGCGAATTGACGTTACCACCGCGCTGGAGATGGAAGCCGCCGTGCAGGCACATGCGCAAAGCCAGCAGATTTTTATCGGCTGTGCGGCCGTTGCAGACTATCGTGCTGAGACGATCGCCGAGGCTAAAATTAAAAAGCAAGGCGATGAATTAACACTAAAAATGGTGAAAAACCCGGACATTGTTGCCGGTGTCGCCGCACTAAAAAGCCACCGTCCATACGTTGTTGGGTTTGCCGCAGAAACGAATAATGTGGAAGAATATGCCCGGCAAAAACGTACCCGCAAAAACCTCGATTTGATTTGCGCGAACGACGTATCGCTGGCCACACAAGGATTTAACAGCGACAGCAACGCACTGCACCTTTTCTGGCAGGATGGAGATAAAGTCTTACCGCTTGAGCGCAAGGAACTCCTGGGCCAACATTTACTCGACGAGATCGTTACCCGTTATGATGAAAAAAATCGACGTTAAGATTCTGGACCCGCGTGTTGGCGAGCAATTCCCGCTGCCAACCTATGCCACCTCCGGCTCTGCCGGTCTTGACCTGCGCGCCTGTCTCGATGACGCCGTAGAACTGGCTCCGGGTGCCACGACCCTGGTTCCGACTGGCCTGGCGATTCACATTGCTGACCCGTCGCTGGCAGCGGTTATCCTGCCGCGTTCTGGCCTGGGCCATAAGCACGGCGTTGTGCTGGGTAACCTGGTGGGCCTGATCGACTCCGACTATCAGGGTCAACTGATGGTCTCCGTCTGGAACCGTGGTCAGGACAGCTTCACCATTGAACCGGGCGAGCGTATCGCACAGATGGTCTTTGTACCGGTGGTACAGGCAGAATTTAACCTGGTGGCAGACTTTGACGCCACCGACCGTGGCGAAGGCGGCTTCGGCCATTCCGGGCGCAAATAACGGCCCGACAAACACGTATCTCACAGCGTCATAATGCAATAACAAACCGCAAACGTCCGTTTGCGGTCGCTGTGTGGATGCCAGCCTGGCAAGTGCTTATTTTCAGGGGTATTTTGTAACATGGCAGAAAAACAAACCGCGAAAAGGAATCGTCGCGAAGAAATACTTCAATCTCTGGCTCTGATGCTTGAATCCAGCGATGGCAGTCAACGCATCACCACCGCTAAACTGGCCGCCTCCGTAGGCGTGTCTGAGGCGGCGCTGTACCGTCATTTTCCGAGCAAGACCCGGATGTTCGACAGTCTGATCGAGTTTATTGAAGACAGCCTGATCACGCGCATCAACCTGATTCTGAAAGACGAAAAAGACACTACCGCGCGTCTGCGTCTGATAGTGCTGTTAATCCTGGGCTTCGGTGAACGCAATCCGGGCTTAACCCGTATCCTGACCGGCCACGCGCTGATGTTTGAGCAGGACAGACTCCAGGGCCGCATTAACCAGCTTTTCGAACGCATTGAAGCGCAGCTGCGCCAGGTGCTGCGCGAGAAGAAAATGCGTGAGGGTGAAGGATACAGCATTGATGAAACGCTGCTGGCGAGCCAGATTCTGGCGTTTTGTGAAGGGATGCTTTCCCGCTTTGTGCGCAGCGAGTTCAAATACCGTCCAACGGACGATTTTGACGCCCGCTGGCCGTTAGTGGCGGCACAATTACAGTAACGCCATCGCCGGATGGCGGCTTCGCCTTATCCGGCCTGCGAACGGGTAGGCCCGGTAAGCACAACGCCACCGGGCAATGCACTTAAACCCCGAACGCTTCGCGATACGCTTTTACCGCTGCCAGATGGTCCGCCATCTCAGGCTTCTCTTCCAGATACGCAATCAGATCTTTCAGGGTGATTATTGACGTCACAGTGCAGTTGTAATCCCGCTCCACTTCCTGAATGGCGGAAATTTCTCCGCGACCACGCTCCTGACGATCCAGCGAAATCAACACGCCAGCCAGCGTTGCACCGTTGGCCTGGATAATCTCCATTGATTCGCGGATCGCCGTGCCCGCGGTGATCACATCGTCCACCAGCATGACGCGGCCCTGCAGCGGGCTGCCGACCAGATTCCCGCCTTCACCGTGGGTTTTGGCTTCTTTGCGGTTAAAGCAGTACGGCACGTCGCGATCATGATGTTCCGCCAGCGCCACCGCGGTAGTGGTCGCAATCGGAATGCCCTTATAGGCCGGGCCAAACAGCAGGTCAAAATCAATCCCGGAATCCACCAGCGCTTCGGCATAGAAACGGCCTAACAGTGCCAGATCGCGCCCGGTATTAAACAGCCCGGCGTTGAAGAAATAAGGACTTTTACGCCCGGATTTCAGCGTAAATTCGCCAAACTTAAGTACCTGCTTGTTAAGCGCAAACTCAATAAACTGGCGCTGATACGATTTCATGGATTAGCTCCTTTGGTTTTTCTGTCTTACAGGCAAAAAAAAGGCGACTCATTGGTCGCCTTTAAAATCAATTTTCTAACGCCGCTTTCTGCGTCGTGACAATGGATTCGATTCCCCCTCGGGCCAACGCCAGCAGGGAGAGAAGCTCTTCGTGGGTGAACGGCTCGCCTTCTGCAGTGCCCTGCACCTCAATGATGCGACCGTCTTCGGTCATCACCACGTTCATGTCTGTCTCTGCAGCGGAATCTTCAACGTATTCCAGATCGCAAAGCGCTTCACCGTTAACGATGCCTACGGAGACCGCCGCAACCATGCCTTTCATTGGATTGGTTTTCAGCTTACCGGCAGCAACCAGCTTGTTCAGAGCATCGGCCAGCGCTACACAGGCGCCGGTAATAGAGGCCGTACGCGTGCCACCATCGGCCTGAATCACGTCGCAGTCCAGGGTAATCGTGAATTCGCCGAGGGTTTTCAGATCAACGGCGGCGCGCAGCGCACGCGCGATCAGACGCTGAATTTCCATGGTACGACCGCCCTGCTTACCCTTCGCCGCTTCACGAGCGTTACGGGTATGGGTCGCGCGCGGCAGCATGCCGTACTCGGCGGTGATCCAGCCCTGGCCCTGACCTTTCAGGAAGCGCGGAACGCCTTCTTCGATGGATGCGGTACACAGCACTTTGGTGTCACCAAACTCAACCAGCACGGAGCCTTCAGCGTGTTTTGTATAGTTACGGGTCAGGGTGACGGGACGCACCTGATTGGCGCTACGACCTGATGGACGCATGATGGATTCTCCGGCTTGAAACGAATGTGGCTGCGCATTATACGGATAAAGGACGCTTATTCCTATCCTGAGAAGCCCCCGAAAGCTATAATCCCCCCATCTCTCCTTTAAAAACGGGAATGTCTATGATCCGCAGTATGACCGCCTACGCCCGGCGTGAAATCAAGGGTAGCTGGGGTAGCGCTACATGGGAAATGCGCTCGGTAAACCAGCGTTACCTGGAAACGTATTTCCGTATGCCGGAGCAGTTCCGCAGCCTTGAGCCTGTTGTTCGCGAGCGTATCCGTACGCGTCTGACGCGCGGTAAAGTGGAATGTAACCTGCGCTTTGAGCCTGATGCCAGCGCACAAGGCGAGCTGATCCTCAACGAAAAACTGGCGAAACAGCTCGTGAATGCGGCGAACTGGGTCAAAATGCAGAGCGATGAAGGCGAAATCAACCCGGTTGATATTCTGCGCTGGCCTGGCGTCATGGCCGCCGGTGAGCAGGATCTGGACGCGATTGCCGCTGAAATTCTGGCCGCCCTCGACGGCACGCTGGATGACTTTATCGTTGCCCGCGAAACCGAAGGTCAGGCGCTGAAAGCGATGATTGAGCAGCGCCTTGAAGGCGTGAGTGCGGAAGTGGCTAAGGTTCGCACCCATATGCCGGAAGTGCTGCAGTGGCAGCGCGAGCGCCTGGTCGCCAAACTGGAAGAGGCAGAAGTTCAGCTGGAAAACACCCGTCTGGAACAAGAGCTGGTGCTGATGGCGCAACGTATTGATGTCGCTGAAGAACTGGACCGTCTGGAAGCGCACGTTAAAGAGACCTACAACATTCTGAAGAAAAAAGAAGCGGTAGGCCGCCGTCTGGACTTTATGATGCAGGAGTTCAACCGCGAGTCGAACACTCTTGCGTCTAAGTCGATCAATGCGGAAGTGACGAATTCAGCGATTGAGTTGAAAGTACTGATTGAGCAAATGCGCGAGCAGATCCAGAATATTGAGTAATGCCTTTTCGGGTGGTGCCGACGGCATCACCCATTATTATTTCTAATCCGTTCCTGCACCTGATTTTGCATGTCACCGCCTTTCATCAAGCTTATTCAACATCATTTGATAAAAATTTATAGGGCAAACGCAGTCGCCTTAGAAAAACTCAATCGTGATCTTGCGCACAAATCGCTAACCTCCCCCGCGTTCACACCGGAGGAAATATGCTGCTTCACATCCTTTATCTCATTGGCATCACCGCAGAAGCCATGACCGGCGCACTTGCTGCCGGACGTCGCCGTATGGACACCTTCGGCGTGATCATTATTGCTACAGCGACCGCGCTGGGCGGCGGCTCGGTACGCGATATTCTGCTGGGACATTATCCGCTTGGCTGGGTCAAACACCCCGAGTACGTCATTATCGTGGCGACAGCTGCCGTGTTAACAACCATAGTGGCGCCCGTCATGCCCCATCTTCGCCGCCTGTTTTTAGTCCTTGACGCTTTAGGTCTGGTGGTTTTCTCGATTATCGGGGCGCAAATCGCGCTGGATATGGGGGAAGGACCTGTTATCGCTACCATTGCCGCCGTGGTCACGGGCGTATTCGGCGGTGTGCTGCGCGATATGTTCTGCAAGCGCATTCCTCTGGTCTTTCAAAAAGAGCTGTACGCCGGTATCTCTTTTGCAGCAGCGGTACTCTATATCGCTCTGCAGCATTACGTTTCGAACCATGATGTGGTGGTCATCTCGACACTGCTGTTTGGCTTTACAGCCCGCATGCTGGCGCTGCGTCTGAAGCTCGGACTGCCCGTGTTTCATTACAAACACAGCGCCCACTAGCTTCAGAACCCGTTGATGTGCTGTCCAGCGAGCCATTTCGCCAGCACATCAATCTGAGGCGAGTCCATCCAGACAACAATTTGTCGCGCCTTCCTCTCTCCCGTTCCCGGCAGGCTTTGCCAGTCCTTTGCGTTACGTTCGCTCAACGTCTGCCAGGTTACGTTCCCCATCGCCTTCAGCGAAGCCTGTGTCAGCGGAACACCCAATGCCATGAGCCAGCGAATAAATGGCTTCTCGCGCACCAGATTAAATCGATGCCAGAGCGCCAGCCCGCGCGCGGAGGAAAACCCAGGCGTAGCCTGCATTTGCGCCTGCGTTAATAACAGCCACGAAAAGAGGTGTTCAAAATGATGTGCCTGCCAGAGGGTGCGCCAGCCTGACTCGCCTAATCCTTCAATATCAAGCACCTGCTTTGAGCTGAGCCAGATCAGTCGGGCAAAGAACTGTTCCATACATTCCGGAGAAGCATAGAAACAGCTCAGCGGATGATAACGCGAGGCTGGAGGCTCGGGTTTATGTCTGTCCGTCCCGCGCCAGACCACCTTATCAAACCGGGGAATACCCTGCCCGGCCAGGCTGACCTGTATCTGATCCCCTGAGGCAATATCCAGCCTCTGCCAGCGCTCAACCGAGCCCAGACTCACCCGCCGTACCTGTTTATCGTCCAGTTGCACAGGTTCCAGTGCGGCTACAACGGACATTTTGCCCGTTCGCCCCACGGAAAAATGAATATCACTCACCTCGGCCACCTGGGCTGCAGGCGCATATTTCCACGCAACCAGCCAGTTGCCTTCGCCCGGTAACCAGCCTTCCCCTGCGGGCGCATCCTCCGAACGCACCACAATGCCATCCGTGGCAAAGGGTAATCCGGTTACGTGCCAGGCGGCGCGCTGTTTCTCGACGGCATCAACAGAATCGGCGGGTAGCGTATACCGTGCCGACAGCGTAAAACCGGCCTGAGACAGCTCAGCTAAAGATGTCTGCATATCTTTCGGCCCATCCGGCCAGGCCCAGATGAACACGCCGATCTTGCTCAAAACTGAGTTATCCTTTTGCCGCATCATCGCCCCCGCCACCTTTGCGCGAGCGTTCATCCCGCCCATCTGCCGCTGAATGTGATTGTCGCTTAGCCAGAAAAGCTCGCCCTGTAAGACGCTGTTCGCGAGCTTGCCGGTGAGCTTTTGCGGAATAGTCGGGATCAAACGCACCTTCCCGGTCCAGTCTTCCCCTTTCAGGCCATCACCACGACTGATGGCTTGGGTTAACGTTCCGTCACGATAGACCAGCGTTACCGCCACACCGTCAACTTTGGGCTGCATCCACAGATGCTGCCGCGCACGCATCCACTGTCTCAGCTCCTCTTTGCTGGCCACTTTATGTACGCCCGTATGGGCAACAGGATGTTTTACGCTTCCCACCAGAGCAGGGAGTTTCTCCTCTGAAGGCTCACTGCCAAAACAGTGCTGCCACTGCATTAAGCGCCCGTTAAGCTGGTCGTAAACTTCGTCGTTGACCTCGCTCACGCCCTGCTTCCAGTAAGCGTCATCCCAGCGTTTGATTTGCGCGCTTAACGACGCCATCTCTTTCTCAGCTTTTGCCTGCGACCACACCGGGCACACCGCCGCGCCATAGCCACTCCACAAGAGCATTAACCCGCTTATCCATCGCCACATTGCTACTCCTCCTTTGTGTTGCAGGAGGTATATCCCGATGCCTGAAACAACGCTAACGGCAACTAATCACAATGCGAGACGCTATCCGGTATTTCTTTGGGTTGCTGAAAACCACAGATAAAACCTGAAAACGGCACGCAAAATTCAATAATCCAGGGGAAAAAGTGTGACAAAGGCTACGTCACACGGCAGTGACGTGTATAATAAGCCCGTATGTAGGACTTCTTCGTTAACACATACAAAAGACTCTCATGGCTCAAGGCACGCTTTATATTGTTTCTGCCCCTAGTGGCGCGGGTAAATCCAGCCTTATTCAGGCACTGTTAAAAACCCAACCGTTGTACGACACACAGGTTTCTGTTTCTCACACCACGCGTCAACCGCGTCCGGGTGAAGTGCACGGCGAACACTATTTCTTTGTGGATCACGACGAGTTCAGAGCGATGATCGGCAGAGACGCGTTTCTTGAACATGCGGAAGTATTCGGTAATTACTACGGTACCTCGCGTGAAACCATTGAGCAGGTTCTGGCCACGGGCGTGAATGTGTTCCTGGATATCGACTGGCAGGGTGCACAGCAAATTCGCAAGAAAATGCCTGACTCGCGCAGTATCTTTATTTTACCGCCATCGAAAGATGAGCTGGATCGCCGCCTGCGTGGCCGCGGTCAGGACAGCGAAGAAGTCATCGCAAAGCGTATGGAACAGGCTGTTGCAGAAATGAGCCATTACGCGGAATATGATTACCTTATTGTGAATGATGATTTTGATGCCGCACTGAGCGATCTCAAAACCATTCTTCGTGCAGAACGTCTGCGTATGAGCCGCCAGAAGCAGCGACATGACGCATTAATCACCAAACTGTTGGCAGACTGAACCCACTTTCAGTATCATGCCCAGTCATTTCTTCACCTGTGGAGCATTTTAAGTATGGCACGCGTAACTGTTCAGGACGCTGTAGAGAAAATTGGTAACCGTTTTGACCTGGTGCTGGTCGCCGCGCGTCGCGCTCGTCAGATGCAGGTAGGCGGTAAAGATCCGCTGGTACCGGAAGAAAACGATAAAACCACCGTTATTGCACTTCGCGAAATCGAAGAAGGTCTGATCAACAACCAGATCCTCGACGTGCGTGAGCGCCAGGAGCAGCAAGAGCAGGAAGCCGCAGAACTGCAGGCCGTAACCGCTATTGCTGAAGGTCGTCGTTAATTAAACCTGCGGGTCGCCCTTGTATCTGTTTGAAAGCCTGAATCAACTGATTCAAATCTACCTGCCTGAAGACCAGATTAAGCGTCTTCAGCAGGCGTATCTCGTTGCACGTGACGCTCACGAGGGCCAGACACGTTCAAGCGGTGAACCCTACATCACGCACCCGGTAGCGGTGGCCTGTATTCTGGCCGAGATGAAACTCGACTACGAAACGCTGATGGCCGCGCTGCTGCACGACGTGATTGAAGATACCCCTGCCACTTACCAGGACATGGAACAGCTGTTTGGCAAAAGCGTTGCCGAACTGGTGGAAGGGGTCTCTAAGCTTGATAAGCTGAATTTCCGCGACAAGAAAGAGGCGCAAGCCGAAAACTTCCGCAAGATGATTATGGCGATGGTGCAGGATATCCGCGTCATTCTCATCAAACTCGCTGACCGCACCCACAACATGCGCACGCTGGGCTCACTTCGCCCGGATAAACGTCGCCGCATTGCCCGTGAAACCCTCGAAATCTACAGTCCGCTGGCGCACCGTTTAGGTATTCACCACATTAAAACCGAGCTGGAAGAGCTGGGTTTTGAAGCGTTGTACCCGAACCGCTATCGCGTGATTAAAGAGGTGGTGAAAGCCGCACGCGGCAACCGTAAGGAGATGATTCAAAAGATCCTCTCTGAAATCGAAGGGCGCTTGCAGGAAGCGGGAATTCCGTGCCGCGTCAGCGGTCGCGAGAAACACCTGTACTCCATCTACTGCAAAATGGTGCTCAAGGAGCAGCGTTTTCACTCGATCATGGATATCTACGCCTTCCGCGTCATTGTCCATGACTCGGACACCTGCTATCGCGTGCTGGGGCAGATGCACAGCCTCTACAAACCGCGTCCGGGGCGGATGAAAGATTACATCGCCATTCCAAAAGCGAACGGCTATCAATCTTTGCACACCTCGATGATCGGGCCGCACGGCGTGCCTGTTGAGGTGCAAATTCGCACCGAAGACATGGACCAGATGGCAGAGATGGGTGTTGCCGCGCACTGGGCCTATAAAGAGCACGGTGGCGAAAGCAGTACGACCGCACAAATCCGCGCCCAGCGCTGGATGCAGAGCCTGCTGGAACTTCAGCAGAGTGCGGGCAGCTCGTTTGAATTTATCGAGAGCGTGAAATCCGATCTCTTCCCGGATGAGATTTACGTTTTCACCCCCGAAGGTCGCATTGTCGAACTCCCTGCGGGTGCAACGCCGGTCGACTTCGCTTACGCCGTGCATACCGATATCGGCCATGCCTGCGTGGGCGCGCGCGTCGACAGACAGCCTTACCCGCTGTCTCAGCCGCTCGCCAGCGGCCAGACGGTGGAAATTATTACCGCACCGGGCGCACGTCCGAACGCGGCCTGGCTAAACTTTGTCGTGAGCTCCAAAGCGCGCGCTAAAATCCGTCAGCTGCTGAAAAATCTCAAGCGTGATGATTCTGTCAGCCTGGGGCGTCGTCTGCTCAACCACGCGTTGGGCGGCAGCCGTAAGCTGGCTGAGATCCCACCGGAGCATATCCAGCGCGAGCTCGACCGTATGAAGCTCACGTCTCTTGACGATCTGCTGGCGGAAATTGGTCTGGGCAACGCCATGAGCGTCGTGGTGGCGAAAAACCTGCAGCAGGGCGAAGCAATACCTTCTGCGCCAGGCGCATCCGGCCATGCTCATCTGCCAATCAAAGGCGCGGACGGGGTGCTGATCACCTTCGCAAAATGTTGCCGTCCAATTCCAGGCGACCCGATTATTGCGCACGTCAGCCCAGGTAAAGGGCTGGTTATCCACCACGAATCCTGTCGTAACATTCGCGGCTACCAGAAAGAAGCCGAGAAGTTTATGGCGGTCGAGTGGGATAAAGAGACGGCGCAGGAATTTATCACCGAGATTAAGGTGGATATGTTCAACCACCAGGGTGCCCTGGCGAACCTGACGGCAGCGATCAACACGGCCTCTTCCAATATTCAAAGCCTGAATACGGAAGAAAAAGATGGCCGCGTGTACAGCGCCTTTATTCGTCTGACCGCCCGCGACCGCGTGCATCTGGCGAATATCATGCGCAAGATCCGCGTCATGCCGGACGTGATTAAAGTCACCCGTAACCGAAACTAGTGGTATGAATTCACAACGTTACGCGCGGATATGCGAAATGCTCGCCAGGCGTCAGCCTGACCTGACGGTCTGCATGGAGCAGGTCCATAAACCGCATAACGTCTCTGCTATCGTCCGTACCGCCGATGCCGTCGGTGTGCATGAAGTGCACGCCGTCTGGCCGGGTCACCGGATGCGCACCATGGTCTCGGCGGCGGCAGGCAGTAACAGCTGGGTTTCCGTCAAATCTCACCAGACAATTGGCGATGCCGTTTCGCACCTGAAAGGGCGCGGGATGCAGATCCTTGCCACTAACCTGTCCGCTAAAGCCGTGGATTTTCGCGAGATCGACTACACTCGCCCGACCTGCATTTTGATGGGTCAGGAGAAAACCGGGATCTCACAGGAAGCGCTGGATCTGGCGGATCGGGACATCATCATTCCGATGATCGGCATGGTCCAGTCTCTCAACGTCTCCGTGGCGTCCGCGCTCATTCTGTATGAAGCGCAGCGCCAGCGTCAGAACGCCGGCATGTACGAGCGTAGCAACAGCATGCTGCCGGAAGATGAACAGCAGCGCCTGCTGTTTGAAGGTGGTTATCCGGTGCTGGCTCGCGTTGCGAAGCAGAAAAAATTGCCTTACCCCCACGTCAACGCGCAGGGCGAAATTGAAGCCGATGCCGAGTGGTGGGCCACCATGCAGTACGCCGGGTAAGCGATGAAGGGCCGCCTGCTGGATGCTATCCCGCTCAACAGCCTGACGGGCGTGGGCGCGGCTCAAAGCAGTAAGTTGGCCAAAATTGGCCTGCACACCGTGCAGGATCTCCTGCTTCACCTCCCCCTCCGTTATGAAGACCGCACCCAGCTTTATAAGATTGGCGATCTCCTTCCCGCCATTTACGCCACCGTTGAAGGCGAAGTCCTGAACTGCAACATCACCTTCGGCGGACGCCGGATGATGACCTGCCAGATCAGCGACGGCACCGGCATTCTCACCATGCGTTTCTTCAACTTCAGCGCGGCGATGAAAAACAGCCTGGCGACAGGCCGCAGAGTACTGGCCTATGGTGAAGCCAAACGCGGGAAATACGGCGCAGAGATGATCCACCCCGAGTACCGCGTGCAGGGCGATCTCAGCACGCCGGAACTGCAGGAGACGCTTACCCCGGTTTACCCGACGACCGAAGGCATCAAGCAGGCGACGCTGCGTAAGCTCACCGATCAGGCGCTGGAGCTGCTGGATACCTGCGCCATTCCCGAGCTGCTGCCACCCGAGCTGGCGCAGGGCATGATGAGCCTTCCCGAAGCGTTGCGAACCCTGCACCGTCCGCCGCCCACGCTGCAGCTCAGCGACTTAGAAAGCGGCAAACACCCCGCCCAACGGCGTCTTATCCTTGAGGAATTGCTGGCCCATAACCTGAGCATGCTGGCGCTTCGCGCTGGCGCGCAGCGTTTCCACGCTCAGCCGTTAAGCCAGAACGATGCGCTCAAAGATAAGCTGCTGGCCTCTCTGCCGTTTAAACCCACCGGTGCGCAGGCGCGCGTCACCGCCGAGATTGAACGCGATATGGCGCTCGACGTGCCGATGATGCGCCTGGTACAGGGCGATGTAGGCTCCGGTAAAACGCTGGTTGCCGCCCTTGCAGCCCTGCGCGCCATTGCCCACGGTAAACAGGTCGCGTTAATGGCGCCGACCGAGCTGCTGGCGGAACAACACGCCAACAATTTCCGCGCCTGGTTCGCGCCGCTGGGGATTGAAGTGGGCTGGCTGGCAGGAAAACAAAAGGGCAAAGCGCGCCTTGCGCAGCAGGAAGCCATCGCCAGCGGGCAGGTGCAGATGATTGTCGGCACGCACGCTATCTTCCAGGAGCAGGTGCAGTTCAACGGCCTTGCGCTGGTGATTATCGATGAACAGCACCGCTTCGGCGTGCATCAGCGTCTGGCGCTGTGGGAAAAGGGACTGCAGCAGGGCTTCCACCCGCATCAGCTGATTATGACCGCCACGCCGATCCCGCGCACGCTCGCGATGACGGCTTACGCCGATCTGGATACCTCCACCATCGACGAACTCCCCCCGGGCCGTACGCCGGTCACGACGGTTGCCATTCCTGACACGCGTCGCAGCGATATCATCGACCGCGTGCGCAACGCCTGCACCCACGAAGGGCGTCAGGCCTACTGGGTCTGTACCCTGATTGAAGAGTCGGAACTGCTGGAAGCGCAGGCTGCCGAAGCCACGTGGGAAGAGTTAAAGCTCGCCCTGCCGGAGCTGAACGTGGGTCTGGTTCACGGACGCATGAAGCCCGCTGAAAAGCAGGCGGTGATGCAGTCGTTCAAACAGGGCGAGCTGCATTTGCTGGTCGCGACCACGGTCATCGAAGTGGGCGTGGATGTGCCGAACTCCAGCCTGATGATTATCGAAAACCCGGAGCGCCTTGGCCTTGCCCAGCTCCACCAGCTTCGCGGGCGCGTCGGCCGTGGCGCGGTAGCGTCCCACTGCGTCCTGCTCTACAAAGCGCCGCTCTCGAAAACCGCCCAGATGCGTTTGCAGGTGCTGCGCGACAGCAACGACGGTTTTGTGATTGCGCAAAAAGACCTGGAGATCCGCGGACCCGGTGAACTGCTGGGCACGCGTCAGACGGGGAATGCAGAATTCAAAGTCGCGGATTTGCTGCGCGATCAGGCCATGATCCCCGAGGTTCAGCGCCTCGCCCGCCACATTCATGAACGCTACCCCGAACAGGCGGCAGCGTTAATTGAGCGCTGGATGCCGGAAACCGAACGCTATTCCAACGCCTGATTTCAGGCGAACATCGGCAGCATCAGGTACAGCTTAATCACCAGCGCGTTGACGATATCAATAAAGAACGCCCCGACCATCGGCACCACCAGAAACGCCATGTGCGATGGCCCGAAGCGTTCGGTGATCGCCTGCATGTTGGCGATAGCCGTTGGGGTTGCCCCCAGACCAAACCCGCAGTGACCCGCCGCCAGCACCGCCGCATCGTAGTTTTTGCCCATCATGCGCCAGGTGACAAACATGGCGTACAGCGCCATAAACAGGGCCTGCACCGCCAGAATCGCCACCATCGGCAGCGCCAGGGAGGCCAGCTCCCATAGCTTGAGGCTCATCAGCGCCATCGCCAGGAACAGCGAGAGGCAGACGTTGCCGAGCACCGACACCGCCCGTTCAAACACGCGGTAGAAGCCCATCAGCGCCAGGCCGTTGCTCAGGATCACCCCGATAAACAGCACGCAGACAAACGTCGGCAGCTCAAACGCGGAGCCCGCCAGCCATTGCGCAACCACTTTGCCCACGGTGAGGCAGATGGCGATCATCGCGATGGTTTCAATCAGCACCAGCGAGGTAATACTGCGCCCAACGTCAGGCTTTTCAAAGGCGGTCGGTACCAGCTCGTCGTCCGGCCTGCCGTCCGGCGTGGTGGAGTGCTTCACCAGATAGCGCGCTACCGGGCCGCCAATCAGGCCACCCAGCACCAGGCCAAAGGTGGCACAGGCCATCGCCACTTCCGTTGCATTTTCAAAACCGTAGCGCTCGACGAACAATTTACTCCACGCCGCCCCGGTACCGTGACCGCCTGACAGCGTAATCGACCCCGCCAGCAGCCCCATCAGCGGATCCAGCCCCAGCAAGGTCGCCATGCCGATGCCAATCGCGTTTTGCATCAGCAGCAGCCCCACCACCACAATCAAAAATACGCCGAGCACCTTACCGCCCGCCCGCAGGCTTGCCAGGTTGGCGTTCAGGCCGATGGTGGCAAAGAAGGCCAGCATCAGCGGGTCTTTCAGGGACATGTCAAAATCGATTTCCCAGCCCATGCTTTTTTTGAGCACCAGCAGGGCCAGCGCCACCAGCAGGCCGCCAGCGACAGGTTCAGGAATGGTGTATTTTTTCAGAAGGGAAACGCTATGTACCAGCTTACGGCCAAGCAGTAACACCAGCGTTGCGGCAACAAGGGTCGACAACGTATCGAGATGAATCATAGAAGGCTCCTTTTTTGCGCGTGTTCCATACACACGCGGCGTTATCCTGGGCCGGTTTGCGCTCTTCATGAGCTTCCGGCGCAAAAAGTGTAATTTTTTTTCCTCATCGGATGTAGAAAACCTGCTCACAGCGGCAGATTTTCTTGTCTTTTTTTGCTGGCAATCGTTTGCTTTTACCAGGTGGTCAGATAAAATGCCCGCTTTTCCACCGTGGGATTGCCGCCGATGTCCGTTAACACCATAGAGTCGCCTGATGCGCAACCGATTGCGCAGAAGCAAAATAGCGAACTGATTTACCGCCTTGAAGACCGCCCGCCGCTGCCGCAGACGCTTTTCGCCGCCTGCCAGCATCTTCTGGCGATGTTTGTTGCGGTGATCACCCCGGCGCTGCTGATCTGTCAGGCGCTCGGTTTACCGGCGCAGGACACGCAGCACATTATCAGCATGTCTCTCTTCGCCTCCGGCGTGGCCTCGATTATCCAGATTAAAGCGTGGGGTCCGGTGGGGTCGGGTTTACTGTCGATTCAGGGCACCAGCTTTAACTTTGTGGCACCGCTGATCATGGGCGGTACGGCCCTGAAAACCGGCGGCGCGGATGTCCCGACCATGATGGCGGCGCTGTTCGGCACGCTGATGCTGGCCAGCTGCACGGAGATGGTGATCTCCCGCGTTCTGCATCTGGCTCGCCGCGTTATCACCCCGCTGGTTTCCGGCGTCGTCGTGATGATTATCGGCCTGTCGCTGATTCAGGTGGGCCTCACCTCCATCGGCGGCGGCTATGCTGCGATGAGCGACCACACCTTCGGCGCGCCAAAAAACCTGCTGCTGGCGGGCGTCGTGCTGGCCATCATTATTCTGCTTAACCGCCAGCGTAACCCATACCTGCGCGTCGCCTCGCTGGTGATCGCCATGGCGGCAGGCTACCTGCTGGCGTGGGCGCTGGGCATGCTGCCGGAGAACACCGGGCCAGCCAACAGCGCGCTGATCGCTGTCCCTACGCCGCTGTATTACGGTCTGGGCATTGACTGGGGCCTGCTCCTGCCGCTGATGCTGGTCTTTATGATCACCTCTCTGGAGACCATCGGCGATATCACCGCCACCTCCGACGTCTCCGAGCAGCCCGTTTCTGGCCCGCTGTACATGAAGCGCCTAAAAGGCGGCGTGCTGGCGAACGGTCTGAATTCGTTTGTCTCTGCGGTCTTCAATACCTTCCCGAACTCCTGCTTCGGTCAGAACAACGGCGTGATCCAGCTGACCGGCGTGGCCAGCCGCTATGTCGGCTTCGTGGTGGCGCTGATGCTGATCGTCCTCGGCCTGTTCCCGGCGGTGAGCGGCTTTGTGCAGCACATCCCTGAGCCGGTGCTGGGCGGCGCAACGCTGGTGATGTTCGGGACGATCGCGGCCTCCGGCGTGCGTATCGTCTCCCGCGAGCCGCTGAACCGCCGCGCAATCATGATTATTGCGCTGTCGCTGGCCGTCGGTCTGGGCGTTTCTCAGCAGCCGCTGATCCTGCAGTTTGCCCCGGACTGGGTGAAAAACCTGCTCTCTTCCGGCATTGCCGCGGGCGGTATCACCGCTATCGTGCTGAACCTCGTTTTCCCGCCTGAAAAGAACTGATCCCCTTCACGGCAGGCAGTCAATGTCTGCCGTGACATCTATTTACACCATTCCCGCCTTGAGGATTGCGCATAAATCGTGCATAACTCCCTTATGTGCGTTTTGCGGGATGGAAGACCATGAAATTTATTGGAAAGCTGCTCGTCTATCTTCTGGTAGCCCTGCTCATTGTGATACTGGCGCTCTATATTCTGCTCCAGACCCGCTGGGGCGCGACTCAGGTCAGCAGCTGGGTAACGGTGAATACCGACTACGAGCTCAGTTTCGACAAGATGAATCACCGCTTTTCGTCACCATCCCACATCATTCTGGAAAACGTCACCTTCGGCCGGGACGGTAAACCCGCCACGCTGGTGGCCAAAAAAGTGGATATCGGCCTCAGCAGCCGCCAGATAACCGATCCGCTGCACATGGACACCATCACCCTGTTCGACGGCACGCTGAATCTCTCCCCGCAGACCGCGCCGCTGCCCTTCCAGGCGGATCGCCTGCAGCTGAACAATATGGCCTTTAACAGCCCGAATACCGAATGGGATCTGAGCGCGCAGAAGGTGACGGGCGGCGTCAGCCCATGGCAGCCAGAAGCGGGCAACGTGCTGGGTAATCACGCGCAGATCCAGATGAGCGCAGGCTCGCTGACCCTCAACGGCGTACCGGCCACCAACGTGCTGATCGAGGGCCAGCTTAACGGCAAGGAAGTGGTGCTGAATACGATCGGCGCCGATATGGCCCGGGGCTCGCTCACCGGCTCGGCCCTGCGCAACGCCGACGGGAGCTGGATTATCGACACGATGCGCCTGAACGAGATCCGCCTGCAGAGCGATAAAACGCTGACCGCGTTCTTCGCACCGCTGGCCACTATCCCCTCTCTGCAGATTGGTCGTCTGGACGTGACCGACGCCCGGCTTCAGGGCCCGGACTGGGCGGTGACCGACCTCGATTTAAGCCTGCGCAACCTGACGCTGAGCAAAGGTGACTGGCAGAGCCAGGAAGGCCGCCTGTCGATGAACGCCAGCGAGTTTATCTACGGCTCGTTGCATCTTTTTGATCCGATCCTGAATGCGGAGTTTTCCCCGCAGGGCATGGCGCTGCGCCAGTTCACCTCCCGCTGGGAAGGCGGCATGGTGCGCACGTCCGGTAACTGGCTGCGCGACGGTAAAGCGCTGGTGCTGGACGATGTCGCCATTGCCGGGCTGGAGTATACCCTGCCGCAAAACTGGAAAGCGCTGTGGATGGCGCCTCTACCGGAATGGCTGAACAGCGTCACGCTGCAAAAATTTGGCCTAAGCCGCAACCTGGTGATCGACATCGATCCCGCCTTCCCGTGGCAGATCACCTCTCTGGACGGATATGGCGCAAACCTGCAGCTGGTGAAAGATCGCCAGTGGGGCGTCTGGGGCGGCAGCGCAACCCTGAACGGCGCGGCGGCGACCTTTAACCGCGTGGACGTGCGCCGTCCGTCGCTGGCGCTGAATGCTAACGCCGCGACGGTGAACATTACCGACCTGAGCGCGTTTACCGAGAAAGGTATTCTGGAAGCCACGGCGACCGTTTCCCAGCTGCCGCAGCGGCAGACCACGGTGAGCCTGAACGGGCGCGGCGTGCCGCTCAGCGTGCTGCAGCAGTGGGGCTGGCCTGCGCTGCCGATTGCAGGTGACGGCAATATTCAGCTCACCGCCAGCGGCAGCGTGCAGGCGAATGCCCCGTTGAAGCCAACGGTGAATGGGAAGCTGAGCGCGGTGAATATGGATAAGCAGCAGGTAGAGCAGACGATGACGGGCGGCGTGGTGTCGGCGATGGCGCCGGCACAGTAAAAAGCCGGGTGGCGGCTTCGCCTTACCCGGCCTACGAGGTTTTGGTTCCCTCTCCCTGTGGGTGAGGGCATCAGACCGCATAATTACCGTAGGCCCGGTAAGCGCAGCGCCACCGGGCATTTTCCACCTCAGAGCTGAACCGCCACCTCATCCCCCTCGGCTTTCACCACCACGCCCCACTCGCTGCCCGCGTGCGAGCCGCCCTTCACGCCGCGCACTTTCTGCACGTTGCGCAAACACACCGACCAGTTTTGCGCGTCTCCCGCGCCGGTAAAGGTCACGATGTCGCCCCGACGTGACGCCTTCAGCGTAAACGCCACCGCGCCGTCCGCCGCAGGCACTTCGCTTACCGCCGTTGCGCCATCGTCCAGGTTAAACAGCTGGAAGGCCGTCCCCTCGTGCCACGCGTAGTCCGGCTTCTGGTTATTGTTGCCCAGCGCCAGCAGCGTGTTGTCGCGCACGTAGACCGGCAGGCTCATGAAATCGTGCTGCTGCTTATGCCAGCGGCTGCCCTGAATTTCGTCGTTGTGCCACAGGTGCGTCCAGCGCCCTTCCGGCAGGTAGAACTGCACGTCCCCCGCCTCGGAGAACACCGGAGCGACCATCAGGGCATCCCCCAGCATGTATTGACGGTCGAGGTAATCGCACGCCGGATCGTCCGGGAACTCCAGCATCATCGCGCGCAGCATCGGCGTGCCGAACTCGCGCGCCAGCGCCGCCTGACGGTACAGGTACGGCATCAGCTGACACTTCAGCTGGGTGAAGTGGCGCACCACGTCGCAGGACTCGTCATCGTACGCCCACGGCACGCGGTAGGATTTGCTGCCGTGCAGGCGGCTGTGGCTGGAAAACAGCCCGAACGCGCACCAGCGCTTGTAGACGTGCGCCGGGGCGGTGTTTTCGAACCCGCCGATATCGTGGCTCCAGAACCCGAAGCCGGACAGGCCAATCGACAGCCCACCGCGCAGGCTTTCGGCCATCGACTCATAGTTGGCGTAGCAGTCGCCGCCCCAGTGAACCGGGAACTGTTGCGCACCCACGGACGCCGAGCGGGCAAACAGCACCGCCTCTTCTTCACCCACCGTCTCTTTCAGCACGTTCCACACCAGCTCGTTGTAGATGTAGGCGTAATGGTTGTGCATCTTCTGCGGATCGGAACCGTCGAACCACTGGACGTCGGTCGGGATGCGCTCGCCGAAATCGGTCTTAAAGCAGTCGACGCCGATATCCACCAGCCCTTTCAGCTTGTCGGCATACCACCGGCACGCATCCGGGTTGGTGAAGTCGTAAATCGCCAGCCCCGGCTGCCATTTGTCCCACTGCCACAGGGAGCCGTCCGGACGCTTGAGCAAATAGCCCCTCTCTTTCAGCTCCCGGAAGATCGGGGATTTCTGGCCGATGTATGGGTTAATCCACACGCAGACCTTCAGCCCTTTCTCCTTCAGGCGGCGGATCATCCCTTCAGGGTCCGGGAAGGTCACCGGATCCCACTCGAAGTCGCACCACTGGAAGGCCTTCATCCAGAAGCAGTCGAAGTGGAAGACGTGCAGCGGCAGGTCGCGTTCGGCCATGCCGTCGATAAAGCTGTTCACCGTCGCTTCGTCGTAGTTGGTAGTGAACGAGGTGGTGAGCCACAGGCCGAACGACCAGGCAGGCGGCAGCGCCGGACGCCCGGTGAAGCGGGTATAGCGGTTCAGCACTTCTTTCGGCGTCGGGCCGTCGATCACGAAGTACTCAAGATATTCGCCTTCCACGCTGAACTGCACCTTAGAGACCTTCTCGGAGCCCACTTCAAACGAGACGTTTTCCGGGTGATTCACCAGCACGCCGTAGCCGCGGTTGGTCAGGTAGAACGGGATATTTTTATAGGACTGCTCGGTGCTGGTGCCGCCATCGCGGTTCCAGGTTTCGACCGTCTGGCCGTTGCGCACCAGGGCGGTAAAGCGCTCGCCCAGGCCGTAGACCGTTTCCCCCACGCCCAGATCCAGACGTTCGAACACGTAATTGCGGTCTGTATTGCTGTCCTGCACGTAGCCGTTGTTTTTCAGCTGGCTGCCGGTAATGCGCTGGCCGTTGCGCAGGAAATCCAGCGCCCAGAACTCGCCTTTGGTGACGCGCACGCTGACGCTGCCGCTTTTCAGCTCGGCAAAATCGGCGTTGTTTTCGATCTCTAGCTTCACGTCTTTCAGAACGTTCAGCGGATAGTGCGGGCCGTTGTTAAGCGCGCCCTGGAAGTGCTCAATGCGCACCCCGACAATCCCTTCCTGCGGGGCAAACAGGCGCACCGTGAACATCAACGTGTCGAGCTGCCAGGTGCGTTCACGCACGTCACGCGGCGCAACAAACACCACCAGGTCATTGCCCTGCTGCTCCACGTCGAATACCTGCACCGGACAGGTCACGTTCAGGCCCGGTTGAATAAGCCAGTTTCCATCACTGATTTTCATGCTTTCGTCCTCTTAGTTCTGCAATTCTTTGCTGACCGGCAGGTTTTCAAACTCCTGCTGATTACGGCGCGCGCCCTGCGCCAGCTCGGCCAGGATTTTGGCCAGGAAGGGGGTTTTCAGCGTGTAGTAGCGTTTGGCGATGATGGCGCTCAGCACGTAGCAGACCGCCGGGGCCAGGGTAAACAGGCCGATAATGATGCTGATGGTCGCGCTGTTCTGGGTTTTGGCCGCCGCGTCGTAACCGCCGCCTGCCAGCATCCAGCCGATCATCGCCCCGCCCAGCGCCAGACCCAGCTTCAGCACGAACAGCGTGCCTGCAAAGCTGATGCCGGTCAGGCGCTTGCCGTTGGTCCATTCACCGTAGTCGACGGTATCGGACATCATGACCCACTGGATCGGCGTCACCAGCTGGTGCAGCACGCCAATGACGAAGATAAAGGCGAACATCACCACGGTGGCATGCATCGGGACGAAGAACATCGCCACGCTGACCACCGCCAGCGCGGCGTTGGTCCACCAGAAGATGCTGACCTTGCACTTCCAGTCGGTGAGCGGTTTCGCCAGCGCGGAGCCAATCAAGTTGCCGACGCAGTAGGTGGTCAGGAACGCGACGAACACTTCCGGCGAGCCCATGATCCAGGTGCAGTAGTACATCATCGCGCCGCCGCGCACGCAGACGGCGAGGATGTTGAGGATGGTCAGCACGCCGACGATGCGCCACTGGTCGTTGTGCCAGATGTCGCGCAGGTCTTCCCGCATGGAGGTGGTGCTCGGCGGCACTTGGATGCGCTCTTTGGTGGTGAAGAAGCAGAACGCCAGCATCAGGAATGCGACCACCGACAGCACGGCAATCCCGCCCTGGAAGCCGAGCGCCTTATCGTCGCCGCCAATCAACTTCACCAGCGGCATCATCAGCACCGTGGAGAGCATGCCGCCCGCCGTCGCCAGCACGAAGCGCCAGGACTGAAGGGAGATACGCTGCGTCGGGTCACTGGTGATCACGCCGCCCAGCGCGCAGTAAGGAATGTTGACCACGGTATAGAGCAGGGTCAGCAGGGTGTAGGTAACGGCGGCGTAAACCATTTTGCCGTTAAGGCTGAGGTCCGGCGTGGTGTAGGCCAGCACGCAGACGATACCGAACGGGATCGCGCCGAACAAAATCCACGGGCGGAACTTGCCCCAGCGGCTGCGGGTGCGGTCGGCAATCAGCCCCATGCACGGGTCGGAGATCGCATCCAGCGCGCGGGCCAGCAGGAACATGGTGCCGACAAACCCGGCGGGAATGCCGAAAATGTCGGTGTAGAAAAACATCATGTACAACATGACGTTATCAAAAATGATGTGGCTGGCGGCGTCTCCCATGCCGTAGCCAATCTTCTCTTTTACTGACAGTACTTCGCTCATCTTTTTTTATCCTTCACGCTGTAGGGGGCGCTGAGACCGGTTGCATTGGTTTTAACCCATTGTTTCAGATGGGGGTATTGCGTTTTCTGGTTAGCAGATTACGTTTCTTGTTTTTTGTGATCGCGGTAAATACTGGAGAGCACGAAAGGCTAACCTGAGGATTTTCTTAAGAATTAACTGAAACAGGGGGGTACAGGTCAAAAGAGAGGTGAAAAAAGTGGTGTGGGGTATGTGGTAAATGCCTGAAAGTAGCTATAATGCGCCCCGCCTCCATGTAGCAATGCAGGCGCGGAAGATCGTCATCTCCGGTGAGGTGACTGGACTTCAAATCCAGTTGGGGACGCCAGCGTTCCCGGGCAGGTTCGACTCCTGTGATCTTCCGCCAAAATTCTTATAATTAAATTTTAAACTATCCATTCTTAAAGCATATAATATTTCTATAACTATCACTCGGGAAGTGTTATATGAACATATTATTTGGCATGGAATCAAAAGATATAATTATGACAGCAGCAGTTATAATAGGTCCTGTTCTTGCTGTTCAAATACAAAAAACATTAGAGCAATTTAGAGAAAGAAAACAAAGCCGCTTATCTATTTTTAGAACGCTAATGTCTACCAGAGCTCAAAGATTGCATAGAGAACATGTACAAGCATTGAATATGATCGATATAGAATTTTATGGAAGAAAAATCCCAATAATAAAAATAAGATATCAAACCAAGAAAGAACAAACTGTCACTCATGCCTGGAAAAGTTATAACAGCCATCTAAATAAAATACAAGACTACCCTGATATTAACATTTGGATATCTAAATCCGATGATCTCTTTACTGACTTACTCTACGCTCTTTCTCAAGCAATGAGTTATGATTTTGATAAAGTACAATTACAAAGAGACTGTTATAGGCCAATTGCTCATGGCGATTTAGAAACAACACAAGCAAATATCTTAAAGGGTTTAGAAAAAGTTTTCTCTGGCGATACGGCCTTACCGATGTTTATTACTAATGCCCCCCTGAATAAGGCCAATCCGGATGATGAGGTCGTTTCTAAAAAAACAAATGATTTCAATAAAGAATCACACTGATATGTTCATGCTTTTGGTGAAATACCTTTAGCTCGTAACGCCTCACTCGCCAGTTCTTTCAACCAACTGGCGAGCCCCCCTTCCTCAGCCGCCACAGCATCCAACTGCTCCTTCAATGCCGGATCAATACGCATCTTAAACTGCGGAGACAGCCCGCCGCCTTTTGTTTTTTTTCGCGCGATATAATTGACATAAGGCCACCTAAACCTCCTGTATTTGCAACGCCCCGATGTGCGGGAACACAACCGGAGCGTCTAACCTCACCAATTATCAAGGAGTTGATTATGGCTGATTCACATTCTACCCCAGACACCGACCAATCCGGAACCGAGCGTTCATTAATTGTGGGATACCGCCCGAATGTTTTCGACAAATCCACGCCGAAAATCTCCCTTTCCGGCAAATGGCTGCGCGCGGCTGGTTTTGATACCGGGCAGCAGGTCACGATAAAAGTCATGAAAGGATGCATCGTTCTGGTGGCGTATAACGAGCAGGAGCAGAGATTGCAGGATGATTATAAACGGACGAAAGCAAAGCTCATTGAGATAGAGGACGCACTTGCGGCGATTCAAACTCCACGTCCTGGAAAGCGGCTCGCAAACGTGAGCACAAACCACCGAGCTTAACGTTGAGAATATGGAGGCGGCATTACTGATAATGATGTCATCCATTATCCGGCAGGAGAAAATGATTAACATTCTACTATCCGGAAATCCCGGATAGTTCGCCTGAAGGGAAACATCAGGTTTCCAGAAAGATAGTTAACCATAACGGGTACCGCTCTCCCGAGGCGCCCAGTTCCACCAGGAACCCTCAAACGCCCCAGTAATACCAGATCAAAAGGTTCGTCACGAACGAACGCCAGCCTCACTCTCCAGCATGAATGAAAAAACGCTGGAAAGCACCTCGCAATTTCTTAATTGCAAAATCCGTTTGAAATCCCCTCTTTGTCATACTCCTGCCACTAACAGCCTGGCTGTCGATGACTGCCATTGCATTTATTAACTACAGCTTATATTCTTTTTATAAGCTACAGCTTATCATGGACGAAAGCATGTGGACGGTTCGGTTCGGTTCGGTTCGGTTCGGAAAGGTATTCGAGCAGTGGTTGTTTGAACAAGAAGAAGGATTACAGGATAAGGTACTGGCAGACCTGCTAAATCTGCAACACTATGGGCCACGTCTTCCTCGTCCCTATGCAGATACGGTTAAAGGCTCACGGTATAAGCATATGAAAGAATTACGTATTCAATATGCTGGTCGTCCTGTTCGTGCTTTCTTCGCATTTGATCCTGTACGTCAGGCCATTGTGCTTTGCGCGGGCGATAAGAGTAACGACAAAACCTTTTATGAAAAAATGATTCGCATCGCAGATGCCGAATTTTCCCTTCATCTGACAAGCCAAGAGGCAGCCAAGTGAAAACCTTAAATGAAGTGATTGCGTCACGTTCACCGGAAAGCCAACAACGTATTAAAGAAATGGCAGAGGAAATGATCCTCGAAACGGGTCTGCAACTTTTACGCGAAGAGCTCATGCTTTCGCAAAAAAAAGTTGCTGACCTGATGGGGGTGAGCCAGCCCGCAGTAACTCAGATAGAGCAACGTGGAAATGAACTAAAAATTGCCACGCTTAAGCGTTACATCGAGGCAATGGGTGGGAAACTCTGTATCGACGTTGAACTTCCCACAGGAAAACGCGTTGCATTTCATATCTAACAAGCGTGATTCCTGCGTTAAGTGAATATTCACTTAGCCAACCGCATATGTAACAACGGAAACGGATTCCCCTGCCCGTCCAGTTCCGAGCGTCCGACCTGCTCAAACCCCATATGGCGATAAAACGCGACGCCCTGCGGGTTCTGCTCGTTCACGTCCACTTCGTTCGCGCCGAACGCTGCGATGGCGTATTTCAACAGCAATTTCCCGACGCCCTTCCCCCGGCTCGCATCGTCAACAAACAGCATTTCAATGCGGTTTTCATCCACGCCTAAAAAGCCGTGAATAACGCCTGCGTCATCGCGGGCCATCACGACGGTGAGGTTTGGCAAATACGCGTTGAGCAATAGCGGGCGCAGCGCCGCAATATCGCTTTCCTGTAAAAAGTGATGGGTGGCGCGGACGGAGGATTCCCAGATCGCGACCAGACGCTCGAAGTGTGTGGGGAGTGCGGTTTCAATTTTCATGGGGGAGATCATGATTGGAAAATTCTACTAATGCAAATCACGCTATGCGGCCTGCTCCCCCTCACCCTAACCCTCTCCCACAGGGAGAGGGAACTGACCGTGCGATTTTTCATCCCCTACCCTGATCTCCATCACCGCATACACCCCGTCCTTCGGCACCACCACGGTGACGTTTTCCACCGGCACGCCCGCCGCGAGGTGGATGTCCTGCAGCTGCTGTAACGACCTCGGGTGAATATCCTCCCAGCCGATACCCCGCAGCACAAAGTCAATCTGCGGGCTGCTGGTGAGCATGTTCGACACAATCACCGCGCCGCCGGGCTTGACCAGCCGCAGCGCGCGCTGGAGAAAAATCACCGCGTCGGTATCATTGAAATATTCGAAAATCCCCAGCGCGTCGACCAGTTCGGCCTGATGCTCGCCCAGCTCCAGCAGCAGGTCCTCGTTACGCACCAGCGTATGGAGCAGGTTGCGCCTGAGCAGCGTCAGCTGTTCGCCCACCACAATGCCTTCCTGCGCCGCCATGGTTTCCGCCCAGCTCAGCGCAACCGGGTCTTTGTCCACCAGGGTGAGATAGACCTGCTGACCGTCGAGCTTTGCTTCGCGCAACGCCTCCAGCACCGGAATGGCGGCACCGCTCGCCAGGCTGACCCAGTTGTTCTCGCTCGCATTGCGAATGTACTTATCCACCAGCGCGGCCAGCACCCGGGCGCGGGAGCGCACGCCAATCGCATCGTTAGCGTGGATAAACCACTGGCGGCTGTCGCTGTCCATTTTTGTGCCGTCGGGCAGGCGGTCCTCCAGCGGGTTTTGCACCACAAACAGCGCCAGCGCGGAGGGGACCAGCCGGGTGCGCCACGCGGTGAGCGCCGGACGGTTGCGGAAAGCCTGTTCGGAATAGCGGTTCTGCGGAACAAGCACGGCCTGCCCCCCTTCGTCGTATTCCACCCTCGGCGGCCGGAGCGCTGGCTCGGCTTTCAGGGCGCGGTCAAGGGAGGCGATCTCACGAGCAGCATCGTCTTTCATCGGCCACTGGTCGCTGACGTCGGGAAATGACGCGCTGAAAATCGTCATATTTTCCGGTGCATCGCCGCGAAAAGGCTGCCAGTTCATGTCGTCTTCCCTCCGTTAGGCTTTTAACGGAAGTCTATCCAGGCGTGCCAGTAATGCCCCAGGAAGAAAGCACGATTTTTATTGTTTCACCCACACCAGCTGGTCAACCCGGAAGCCCAGACTGCGCGCGGTGTTCAGGTAATCCTGCTTCACCGCATCCGGGATGGTCGGCGTGCGTGACAGGATCCACAGATAGTCGCGGTTCGGGCCGCTGACCAGCGCATACTGGTACTTATCGTCGAGTCTGATCACGTTATACCCGCCGTAGAACGGGCCGAAGAACGACACCTTCAGCGCGGCCGTGGTCGGCTCGCCGGTAAAGTACGCTTTGCCTTCGCTCTCATTCCACTTGTTCTTCACCGGATCGTAACCCCGGTTAAGCACGCTGATGCCGCCGTCGCTGCGCTTGCCGTAGGTCGCCGTCACCTGCTCCAGCCCGCGTTCGAAGCGGTTTTCCAGACGGGCGACTTCGTACCATTTGCCGAGATAGCGGCTGGCTTCGAAGTTGGTAATAGGCTGCACGCCTTTCGGCGGCGTGGGGGATTTACAGGCGACCAGCGTCAAAGCAATCGCAACACCGGTCACAACAGGCCATAGCTTCATGAGAATTCCTTTCATTTGCACGGTTGGATGTTAAGTGTAGTGCACCGTTTCGGCGCTTCATCCCCTTCGGGAAAATTCGTAGTATATTGAGAGTATTCCTCCACTCTGGACACGGACATGGCTTACTCCATCGGCGAATTCGCCAGACTCAGCGGCATCACCGCCACCACCCTGCGGGCGTGGCAGCGTCGCTATGGTTTACTCAAGCCACAGCGCACGGAAGGCGGCCATCGCCAGTACAGCGATGAGGACGTCCAGCAGGCGCTCAAAATCCTCGACTGGGTAAAAAAAGGCGTCCCGATCGGCCAGGTCAAACCGCTGCTGGAACGCCCGACGCCGGGCCGAACCAACAACTGGCAAACCCTGCAGCAGAACATGCTGCAACGCCTGCAGGACGGCAAAGTCGAGTCCCTGCGCCAGATGATTTACGACGCCGGGCGCGAATACCCAAGGCCGGAGCTGGTCGCGAACGTGCTGCGCCCGCTGCGCCGCCAGGTCTCGGCTAACGTGGCCGCCGCCATGACCCTGCGCGCGATCCTCGACGGCATCATCATCGCCTATACCTCGTTTTGCCTCGAAGGCGATAAAAAAGCACCGGGCGATAACATTCTGCTTAGCGGCTGGCACCTGAACGACCCGTGCGAGATCTGGCTCGAAGCCCTAACGCGCACCGGGCAGGGCCACCGCATCGACATTCTGCCAGTTCCGCCAGACGCCCTGGCTCCGGACATTTTCCCGGAGCGAAAATGGCTGCTGGTCACCAGCGGTAAACTCACCGCCGGGCGGAAAAAGCAGGTGGAGCAGTGGCAGCAGCAGGTATCGCTTGAAGTGATTATCCTCTGATCATTTTCTCCTGCGGGAATCTTCACGAAAAGTTGAATATTTTCCCGCGCCGCAAATGCTAACGTTTTCCTGTGACGAATAACTCCACAGGAAAACACCATGAAAAAAACTGCCCCTCTGCTGATCCTGGCCTCAATGGCCTTTGCCCCCGCCGCCTTTAGCGCCCCTGCCGGTACGCTGAGCGTCCACATTCTCGACCAGCAAACCGGGATGCCGCCATCAGACGTGAGCGTTACGCTGGAGAAGCAGCAGCAGGACAAATGGACCCCGATTGCCAGCGGTAAAACCGACCATGACGGACGCATCAAATCGCTTTATCCGCAGGATCAGGACATGCAGCCTGGCGTGTATAAAGTGACCTTCAAAACCGCTGAGTACTTCCACGGCAAAAAGCTGGACTCCTTCTTCCCGGAGATCCCGGTGCTGTTTACCGTGACGCGCACCAACGAGAAGCTGCACATCCCGCTTCTGCTGAGCCAGTACGGTTACTCGACCTATAAGGGCAGCTAAGACGCATTGATTCTAAAGGAATAAAAAAAATAGTTCCGCGAATACTTGGACAAATTAGTCATGTTGTGTAAGTTTTAATTATATGAACGGGAGGACCACACCATGACAACGAAACCTGTGCTCGGTATTAGCGGATGTTTGACCGGATCCGCCGTTCGCTTTGACGGCGGACACAAGCGTATGAGCTTCGTCATGGATGAGCTGGCCCAGTGGGTGAACTTCAGGCCCGTCTGTCCGGAAATGGCCATCGGCCTGCCGACGCCTCGCCCTGCGCTGCGTTTGATTTTGACCACCAGCGGTGAAACGCAGATGCGCTTTAGCCATGCGCCTCACGAAGACGTTACGCAGAAAATGGCGGACTTTACGGCAGATTTTTTGCCGAAAATCGGCGATCTCGCCGGGTTTATCGTCTGCGCTAAATCCCCAAGCTGCGGCATGGAACGCGTGCGGCTGTATGATGAAAACGGCAACCGGGGCCGCAAGGAGGGGGTCGGGCTGTTCACCGCCGCCCTCCTTGAAACCTGGCCGTGGCTGCCCGTGGAAGAGGACGGACGTCTGCACGATCCGGTGCTGCGGGAAAACTTTGTCGAACGTGTTTTTGCCCTGCACGAACTGAACACGCTGCGTAAAAATGGCCTCACGCGCCGCGCGCTGCTGGACTTCCACAGCCGTTACAAACTCCAGCTGCTGGCGCACCATCAGGCGGGTTACCGTGAAATCGGCCCGTTCGTTGCCTCGCTGCACGAGTGGGAAGACCTGGACGCTTTCTTCGTGGCGTACCGGGAAAAGCTGATGACCATCCTGAAAAAACCCGCTTCGCGTAAGAATCACACCAACGTGCTGATGCATATTCAGGGGTATTTTCGTAACCAGCTGAACACCCGCCAGCGCGGCGAACTGCGCGACGTGATCCTGCACTATCGCAACGGACAGTTGCCTATCCTCGCCCCGATCACGCTGCTGAAGCACTACCTGGCCGAATACCCCGACCGGTATCTGATGACGCAAAACTACTTTGATCCCTATCCTGATGATTTGGGTCTGCGTCTGGCAGTCAAGTGATGAAAAAAATGCGAAGGCCCCATTGACCCGTAGAGGCCCAAAGCAGTACCCCGTTTAGACGACATCCTCACTGTCGTCTCTTTTTTGCATTTCATCTCAAAGACTGTGATTATATACAGGCTTATTCTGCGAAAGGGGCCTGCCTGTGATCCACACCCTGCACATTCAAAACTACCGCTCCATCCGCGAGATGTCGCTGGAGCTGGAGCAGCTCAATATCGTCTTCGGGCCGAACGGGACCGGAAAATCGAATATCTACAAGGCGATACACCTGATGCACAGCGCCGCGCAGGGGCAGTTTTCCCAGGCGCTGGCGAACGAGGGCGGCATTCTGAAGGTGTTCTGGGCAGGTAAAACCCGTAGCGACCAGCTGCGGCGGATGAACCTCGCGGTGGAAACAGAGAGCTACGAATACGAGCTGCAGGTCGGGTTTGTGGAGAAGCTGCCCTATCCCTCGCAGTTTCAGCTCGACCCGGTGATCAAAGAGGAGTCCATCTGGCTGAGCGGCCAGCACCGTCGACCTTCGTCACAGCTGATGAAGCGTAAGAACCAGGCGGTGTTTCTGAACAACGTGCATCACGAGAAGGTGACCCACAGCGGCACGCTGTACGAGAACGAATCGGTATTCGGACAGCTCGGCGAACCGCACCTTTACCCGGAAGTGTCGCAGATGCGCGAGTCCCTGCGTAACTGGCGCTTTTATCATGAGTTTTCTGTATCAATCGGCTCGGCGATGCGCGCCCCGCAGGTCGGTTTCCGCTCCCCGGTGCTGGCCAGCGACGGCGCCAACCTGGCGGCCGCGTTTCAGACCATCGTCGAGATTGGTGACGAGCTGCTGCTGATGCGCATCCTTGACCAGGCCTTCCCCGGCTGCGTGTTTTACAGCGACAACACCGGCGGACGTTTTCGCATGATGATGCAGCGTGAGGGGCTGAACAGACCGCTGGAACCGGCGGAGTTCTCCGACGGCACCCTGCGCTTTCTGTGCCTTGCGGTAGCGCTGCTCAGCCCGCGCCCACCGGCGTTTATCGCGTTGAACGAACCGGAAAACAGCCTGCACCCGCAGATGCTGCCCGCCCTGGCGAGCTTAATCGCCGAGGCCAGCCGCTACTCGCAGATCTGGCTCACCAGCCACTCGCCGGAGCTGGCGACGTTGATTGAGAAGCAGCGATCGTTTTCGCTGTATCAGCTGTCGATGACGGAGGGGGAGACGCGGGTGGAGAGGCTGGGGTAGTCTCAATGGGTACGGAGGCTGTTTTTTCGCATCTCACTCATGCTAACTATTCTCGATAACAATTCTATCCGACGACGATTGCTGGTGAGCGGTTCATTTTTCGACTTTAATTGTCATCCACTTAAACTTTTGAAATTGAGTTTTCCTGCACCCTTGATTATTTTGCCAACAACATCATCTGCACCCGTTATAATCCAGATAACAGTGGCGAGATAATCAAGCGCACTGTGTGCTTCTAAAACGGCACAGTTTTTTCTTATAAAACTCATTCGTTTTCTGCTTCGACACGCTCTTGCGCCATCTGCCGGGCAGTTTTGCAGTGAGATACTTCATCCAGCAAGTCGCTCAGTGAGCTATCCTCAGCGATTATTTTTCCGGCGATACTCATGTAGTTTATTTTTCAACCACACCCCTACACCTAATATTAATCCTGTAATACTTCCTTTTATTAATGCGATATGTAATGCCTTTTTCCATGAAAAAAGGTATTCACCATCGTTAAAATAAAAAATTGTTGACACTCCGAACTGGCATACGAAAAGAACAATAGTGACTAGAACTGTACAGTACACAACTAAGAAAAGGAGCCAAAAGATACCAACCTTATTGAAGACACTCATTGCTTCTTCTCCCGTTTGTCTAATTCATCTTTTACCACTTTTCCTGGAAATTCAAAAGCAGTAGAACCTGTAACTGCACCAATAACATCCTTTGTAACTTGATCAGCTACTGGAGACAATGAACCAAAAACTTTTCCTCCTAAACTACCAGCCGCACTTCCAAATCCACGACTTATCATTGTGTTATTCGGGTCTTCCCTTTTAATCGCACTGCCAAGCGCAGTCCCAATATTGATTGCAGCTGATACTTTCCAGCCTTTCCCCGTAGTTGCGGCAGATGCCATTCCCAGCATAATGGCATCAACGGGGGGCTGGTCAGTGAGAAGCAGGCTATCGTAAAATAGCCTGCCGGGATGAGTTCAGATATTTCCAAACAGCATTGCGGAACAAAAAAACGCCGCAGGAGCCGGGATCTTCTCAAGCCATCATATTGTCTAAAGTTTGGCCTATATCATTAAGTAAGGCACAGACATCTTCTTTAGAAGCCCCAATCCTGGTTTCAAATTCAGGAACAGAGATACCATTACAGATTTCATTTAAAACTGAATTCAGGATCAATAATTCATTTTCATCAATGGTTAATTGAGCTTGTTTCCCAGCAAGAGATATTACATCCATTCATCACCTCAAATTATCGAAGTACGCCCTACCGTTTACAGGCCTAAAAGCGGTTCCACCATCTGATACTTTAGGATTGCGTGACCTGGCCGTTTTGGAGTACCGTCGCGGACGGCGGTACTCCAAAAACACATCTTGTCTGGAAGTGAAAAATGCAGGGCAAAAAAATCCCGCGGACAGTTGGCAGGATTTGTACTCACACAGGTAGCCGAGCAAGTAAGCTATTTACCTTTTCCGTATCTCCCGGGTGAAGCCGCAAATACTTTTCACTTGCAAGTCGTACGTAGTGATAGCAGATTTCTTCACTAACGATAGTAGTATCTGCTTCAGAGGGAGGATAACCAACAGCAAATTCAACACCTTCAAAATGTTCACTTTCGTCATAACTTTCCATATCAGGAAAGAAGCAGTAAGCCCCATCTCTCATAAATGAATGCTTTTTAATAATACTTTCAATAGATATCAAGAAAACACCATCATTATACATGAGGTCAAAGTAAGTTTTTATAACCACGTAAGGGTCTGATTTTATATAAGGTAAATCAAATAAAAATTTCATTCATTTAATCCTATTTGGGATGAAAGTTTGTGACTCGACCTGTATTTTTATCGAGATAAACTCTAAAATTCAACCCGCCAGCTGTAGCATCATATGCTGACTGGCCATTGCGCATTGCATCTCTTTACCCTTTCATTACAGCCTCTTGCCCAAGATCTAACATTACTTTGCCAGTATATATTTTCGGATCATAGATAGTTTTCTTTACTGGACTTGGTTTATATTCTCCAGTTAAATTCCCCGCGCGATCTTTGGTAGGAACTAAGTATTCAACTTAAGAAATACCTTTAACATTTGTAGGTTTCTCGCTTACGATTTTTACGCCATATTTTTTAACGGCATCCGACATCGTACTGAACATGTCGTCGCTCGTGATTAATTGCTTAATCGTATCATAAGTGGCGGCAGGATTTGTGACGGCTTTCGATATACTCTCGACGGGATAACTAATCCTCTGAGGAACACCAACCAGCATACCAGCCCCGTAGGCGGCCTCCTGCCCGATATCAATAGCATCCCATTTAGCACCGACTTTCAACTGACATGAGGTGTTACCTTTACAGGAATCAAACTCTTTATCCCGCTCAGAACGTTGTTGGTTGCTAAGATAGTTATTCTCAACAACTCGTTCCGGTGCACATTGCTGCGATACACATGATTTTTCATTTTATTTCAGTGGCTTACAATTTGTTTCGCCTGCTGTACTTCCGGCACAAGAACGTTTTGTCCTGATGTGTATTTTGCTAGTTGACCAAAATATTTCCTAGCAAGCGATCACAGGATAATCCCCACGACTGGTTGTAATAACATACCCGGCGATGTGGCCGAGATCTTACTGCTATTCAGGGAACTAATTGGATCGGGAAGGTTACTTTCCTGCCTTCAATGTAATCCCATATTATTTTATGCAACTTATTAAAAATTGAAGATTCATAAGGCATAAACTTCATTAAGAACGAGTGCAACTCGTCAGAACTGACCACCTTTATCTCCCCAACTTTTTTCACTTCTGCTGAGAAAATTTCTTTATTATCAATGCAGTTAAAATACAAAATGACTTTCCTATCCTCTTCCGAATATAAAATATCATTTATATATAATGAATTACTGGTTGAAGACGGCGTTTCCATTCCAGGTTCCTTTAAACTCTTTATCTGTCATTTTATAACTGGTTCCTTTCCACGGATCATAGATAGATACATTTCCTTTACTATCTGTACCCTTAACAACAACCCAATGCCCAATTTTGCTACCCTGATCCCACATCATTGCACTCCATGAACCTGTTTTGTTCAAAGCATCATAGGCTTCAAAACCAACAAATCCTCCACTCCAGCTACTTCCACTATTTTTAGCCAAATCTCTAGCTAACTGTTCAGGGCTTTTCAGTCCAGTACCTATTTGAGTTTGATCAACAAAGATATTCCTATCTTTCAGCATCATTTCACCGCAAGCACCGCCACAACCCGTTGGCGTTGATTGTTTCACCACATTTGGATCGACTATTTCATCCAGCACATTCCAGTTTCCACCGGCTCCGCCCTTGGGTGCAACGGGCTTAACAATAACTTTTGCCGTCGAGCTTCCTGAAGGAAGAAGCTTCGCCGGTATCAAAGCGCCAGATAATACCCCTGCAACATTCTCCAGCGCTTTCTGGTCACCATTCCAGGCTTTCACAACAGTCGTCTTGATGCCTTCCCACGCATCACCATTCATGATGCTATCCAGTACTTTCGCTGCTGCTGCATCTTTCTTCGCAATATCACTCTGCGCCTGGCTACAGTAGCTATCCCCTGTCGCACAGGCGGTTAACGCTGCTACCATATCAAACGCTGTATCGCCGCCCAGCACGGCTAAGTCGCCGGTTTCAGCAGCAACATTGACCAGACCATTCGCAATCTGGGAAACGGTGTTCTTACCCAGCTTGTCCCTGATCTGGTCCTTCCACCATTCCTTGCTCTCTTTAAGCGACTCCCGGCCTTTATCCCCGGCCATCGAGTTATTCTCAGCCGTCGTCTTGCCCGCCTGAGCCGCCGCTACCGCGTTCGCACTGCTGTCTCCGACAAGCCCGCCAGCCAGGCCAGAAGCCAGTGTCGCCAGCGCAGATACCGTCTGTTTTTCTTCCTCGCTCAGTTCGCTGACCTGTTTGCCAAAACCGTCAACCGCAATCTTACCGGCCAGCTTGTCTACCGCAATTTTGCCAACAAGCTCACCCACCGCTGCACCGGCTGCGGCCGACGCCGCATCTCTGCCGGAAGCGGCTGCAAGTGCGGCGTTGACAACCGCATGGGCCAGCACGCGTCCCTTAAGATC